>DATCMN010000263.1:0-14015 GCA_036563405.1 Naasia sp.
TCACGGACCACGTCGAGGTCGATCTCCGGATCCTGATCCGTGAGGTTGATCGTCGGCGGGATGACCCGTTCCGACAGGGCCAGCACGGTGAAGATCGCCTCGATGCCGCCCGCCCCGCCGAGCAGGTGCCCGGTCGACGCCTTGGTGGCGGACACGGCCAGCTCGGCGGTGTGGTCGCCGAACACGTGCCGGAGCGCGTGGTACTCCGCGATGTCGCCCACCGGGGTGCTGGTGGCGTGCGCGTTCACGTGCTTCACGTCGGTGCGGCTGTAGCCGTACCCCTCGATGGCCGCGATCATCGCGCGGGCGGCGGCCGACCCCTCCGGGTCGGGCGCGGTGATGTGGTAAGCGTCGCTCGTGACGGCGCCGCCCACGACCTCCGCGTAGATGCGCGCGCCGCGGGCCTTCGCGTGCTCCTCGGTCTCGAGGATGAGCGCCGCGCCGCCCTCGCCCAGCACGAAGCCGTCGCGCGTGACGTCGTACGGGCGCGAGGCGGTGGCCGGGTCGTCATTGCGCTTCGACAGAGCCTGCATGGAGGCGAATGCGGCCAGGGGGAGCGGGTGGATCGCCGCCTCGCTGCCGCCGGCCACCACCACGTCGGCGAGTCCCGCCTGCAGGTGGTCGTAGGCGTTCGCGACGCTCTCGGTGCTCGACGCGCACGCCGACACCACCGTCCGCACGAAGCCGCGGGCGCTGAGGTGCATCTCGATCGCCGCCGCCGGCCCGTTCGGCATGAGCATGGGCACCGTCATCGGCAGCACCCGGCGCGGGCCCCGGTCGCGCAGGGTGTCCCACGCGCTGAGGAGCGTCCAGACGCCGCCGATGCCGGTGGACCAGTCCACGCCGACCCGCTCGGGGACGACATCGGTCAGTCCGGCGTCCGCCCACGCCTCACGCGCGGCGATGAGGGCGAACTGGCTGCCCGGGTCGAGGCGCTTGGCCTCGACCCGCTCGAGCTGCTCCTCCTGCTCCACCTTGGCCGACGCCGCGAACGTGACGGGCAGCTCGTACTGGGCGACCCAGTCCTCGGTCAGCGTGCGGGCGCCGGACTGACCGGCGAGCAGCGCGTCCCACGATTCCCGTGCGGTCCCCCCGAGCGGCGTGGTGGCGCCGATCCCGGTGACGACGATCTTCTTCGGCATGGTGGTGGAGAGCTCCGGAGGTCGGCTGAGGCCCCGGTCAGGCCTGAGCGTTGGTGATGTAGGTGACGGCGTCGCCCACGGTCTTGAGGTTCTTGACCTCTTCGTCGGGGATCTTCACGTCGAACTTCTCCTCGGCGTTGACCACGATGGTCATCATCGAGATGGAGTCGATGTCGAGGTCGTCCGTGAAGGACTTGTCCATCTCGACGGTGTCGGTCGCGATGCCCGTCTCGTCGCTGACGAGTTCGGCGAGGCCGGCGAGGACTTCTTCCTGGGACAGTGCCATGAGGTCTCCTTGTGAGTGGGGGGCGAGGCTGGAAAAGCTTATCGGGGCGGGCTCCGGACCCCGGGCCGGCCGAGGGCGTGGGCCGGTCAGGGCAGGACGACCACCTGGGCGCCGTAGACGAGTCCGGCGCCGAAGCCGATCTGCAGGGCGAGCCCGCCGGACAGCTCCGGGTGCTCCTGCAGAAGGCGGTGCGTGGCGAGCGGGATTGACGCAGCCGACGTGTTGCCGGTGGTGGCGATGTCCCGCGCGACGACGACGCTCTCCGGCAGCCCCAGCTGCTTGGCGAACTCGTCGATGATGCGCATGTTCGCCTGGTGCGGAACGAATGCCGCCAGCTGGTCGGCGGTGACCCCCGCCTCGGCGAGGGCCTGCTTGGCCACCTTCGCCATCTCCCAGACGGCCCAGCGGAACACCGTGGGGCCCTCCTGCCGGAGTGTGGGCCACGCCGCGGCGCCGTCCCGGAAGTCGGTGAGCGTCGCGTTCATGCCGACGGCGTCCGCCTTGGAGCCGTCGGATCCCCAGACCGTCTTCGAGATGCCGGGCGTCTCGCTCGGACCGACGACTGCGGCGCCGGCGCCGTCGCCGAGGAGGAAGGAGATGCTGCGGTCCGCCGGGTCGACGACGTCGGACAGCTTCTCCGCGCCGATCACCAGTGCGTAGGTGCCGATCCCGGCCCGGATGAGGGCATCGGCCTGGGCGACCGCGTAGGTGTACCCGGCGCAGGCCGCGTTCAGGTCGTAGGCGGCGGCCGGGTTCGCGCCGACGCGGTCGGCCACGACGGCGGCGAGCGACGGGGTCTGCTGCACGTTGCTGATGGTCGCGACCAGCACGAGGTCGACCTGCTCCGGGGCGATGCCGGCGGCCGCGATGGCCTCGATGCCGGCCTCGGCGGCGAGGTCGAGCGCGGAGACGTCGGCGGACGCCCGCGTGCGGGTGACGATGCCGGTGCGCTGCCGAATCCACTCGTCGGAGGAGTTGATAGGGCCGACCAGGTCGTCGTTCGGCACGACCCGGTCGCCGCGTGCGGCACCGAGACCGAGGATGCGCGTGAAGCGCGGGCCGGTCGCCTGGGTGAGGACGGGGACGGCCGAGGCCGCCGAGGCGGCTGCGGCCGCGGAGGTGGCAGAGGAATCGGGGGCCGGGGCGAGTCCGGGGGCTGCGTCGGTCACTTGTCTCCGTCCAGCAGTTCGCGTGCGGCGTCGAGGTCGGCGGGGGTCTTGATGGCGACTGTCGGGACGCCCTTCAGGCCGCGCTTGGCGAGCCCGACGAGCGCGCCGGCCGGGGCGAGCTCGATGATGCCGGTGACGCCCGACTCGGCGAAGGACTGCATGGCGAGGTCCCAGCGCACGGGGGAGGACACCTGGCCGACCATCAGGTCGACGAACTCGGCTCCGGACGTGACCCGGCTGCCGTCGCGGTTCGTCCAGATCGGCAGGGTGGGGTCCTGCGGGGAGACGCTCTCCGCGACGGCGCGCATCCGCTCCACCGCGGGCTGCATGTACGAGGTGTGGAAGGCGCCGGCGACCTGCAGTGCGATCACGCGGCTGCCGGCAGGCGGCGCGGCGGCGAGGGCCGCGAGGCCGTCCTTCGGGCCGGCGACGACGAGCTGGCCGCCGCCGTTGTAGTTGGCGGGGGCGAGGCCGTGCTCCTCGAGAGCGGCGAGGACCGTCGCCTCGT
Source organism: Naasia sp. (assembly GCA_036563405.1). Lineage (GTDB taxonomy): Bacteria > Actinomycetota > Actinomycetes > Actinomycetales > Microbacteriaceae > Naasia. Next base: position 3,106 of record DATCMN010000263.1, read on the forward strand.
CGCCGCCGACGACGGCGCTCATCCCCGTCTCCTCGGACGCTGCGGCTTCGGCCATCGCCCGGCCGCGCTCGGCGACCAGGCGCATCGCCTCGAACGCGGTGAGGATTCCGGCGCCGGCCGCCGCGGTGATCTCGCCGACCGAGTGCCCGGCGATGCCGCCGATGCGCTCGATCGCGCCCCGCTCGCCGAGGGCCTTGAGGGTGATCAGCCCGGCCGCGACGATGAGGGGCTGCGCGACGCGCGTGTCCTTGATCTCCTCGGCCGTGCCTTCGGTGCCGTGCTGGAGCAGGTCGAGCCCCGACTCCGCCGCGTAGGCGCCGAGCAGCTCGTGCACGCCGGGCTCCTCGAGCCACGGGGTGAGGAAGCCGGGGGTCTGCGAGCCCTGTCCGGGCGCGACGACGATGATCACCTGTACATCCTGCCAACCGCATGTGCCCTGTTTCGCCGAAGGCTCACGAAAGATGGGCGGAATCGTTGGAGGTGGCGCACAGCGGCGGACGTGGAGTCAGCGGCGCTTCAGGGGCTTCGCTGGTTCCGCGATCGCGCCGAGGATGAGGGCCGACTGCAGGATTACCGCTTCGCGGGCGCCTGTTGCGTCGTAGCCGATCACCTCGGAGATCCGCTTCAGCCTGTAGCGCACGGTGTTGGGATGCACGAACAGCTCGCGTGCCGTCGCCTCGAGGGAGCGCCCGTTGTCCAGGTAGCACCACAGGGTGCCGAGCAGCTCGGTGGAGTGGTCCTGCAGCGGCCGGTAGATGCGGCTGACGAGAGTGGAGCGGGCGAGCGGGTCGCCGGCGAGAGCGCGCTCCGGGAGCAGGTCGTCGGCGAGCACCGGCCGGGGCGCGTTCCGCCAGGCCCGCGCGACAGCGAAGCCCGCCAACGCCGCGCGGGCGCTCCTCGACGCCTGCACGAGGTCCGGCACCTCATGCCCCAGAACCAGGTGGCCGGGACCGAAGCCGGGCTCCAGGCGCTGCGCGATCTCCAGGAACGACAGCTGCGGCTTCGGCTCCTCGCCGTCCCCGCCGCCGGGCAGCGCGCGGCCGATGACGAGGACCAGGCGGGTGCCCTGCACGCCGATCAGCACGTCCGCCTCGACGTGGCGCGCGGTCCTCCGCAGCTGGTCGACGTCGAGCATCGCGGGCGTCGTCCCGACCAGCACGCAGACCTCGCCGTGCCCGTGCCAGCCGAGCGCTGCGATGCGGCTCGGCAGCTCGTCGTCCGCCTCACCGGAGAGGATCGAGTCGACGACGAGCGCTTCGAGGCGGGCGTCCCACAGTCCGCGGGCCTCGGCGGCACGTGCGTACACGTCGGCCGCGGCGAAGGCGATCTCCCGCGAATAGAGCAGGATCGCCTCGCGCACCCCGTCGCCGGAGTCCTTCACGCGGTCCTCGACGACCTCCACCGTCACGCGGATCAGCTGCAGCGTCTGCGTGAGGCTGACCGAGCGGAGCAGCTCCCGGGGCGCCGCCCCGAACACGTCGGCGGCGATCCACGGGATCGACTTGGGGTCGTCGTACCAGGAGATGAAGGACGTGATGCCGGCCTGCGCGACCAGCCCGACCGCCGAACGGCGGCCGGGCGGCATCTCGCTGTACCAGGGGAGCGTCTCCTCCAGGCGCTTCAGCGTCTGGGTGGCGAGCTCACCCGACAGGGTGCGCAGCCAGGTGAGCGTCTCCGCCTTCGTCCGCGCCACGGAAGGCCGGGCTAGCTCTCGCCGCCGGCGGCGCCGGAGGTGCCGGCGGTGACGTCGAGCAGGCGGTACTTGTCGATCGCCTGTCGGGCGAGGCCCCGATCGACGGTGCCCTGGCCCGCGAGCGCCTCCAGCGTCCGCACCACGATCGACGGTCCGTCGATGAGGAAGAACCTGCGGGCGGCGGCACGGGTGTCCGAGAAGCCGAAGCCGTCGGCGCCGAGCGTGAAGTACTGGCCGGGCACGAACTGGCGGATCATGTCCGGCACGGCATGCGAATAGTCGCTGACGCCGATGAACGGGCCCTGTGCCCCGGCCAGCTTGGCCGTCGCGTACGCCTGGCGCGGCTCCGCATCCGGGTTCACGAAGTACGCCTGCTCGGCGTCGAGGCCGTCGCGGCGCAGCTCCGACCAGGAGGTGACGCTCCACACATCGGCGGAGACGCCCCAGTCCTCGGCGAGGAGCTGCTGCGCCTCGAGCGCCCACGGGATGCCCACGCCGGAGGCGAGGATCTGCGCCTTGGGACCCTGCGCATCCGACTTCTTGAGCAGGTACAGGCCCTTCACGACTCCGTCGACGTCGAGGTTCTCCGGCTCGGCCGGCTGCGGCATCGGCTCGTTGTAGACGGTCAGGTAGTACATGACGTTCGGGTCGGGGTGCGAGCCGCCGTACATGCGCTCGATGCCGCTGCGCATGATGTGGCCGATCTCGTACCCGTACGCCGCGTCGTAGGAGACGACGGCCGGGTTGGTGTTCGCGAGGACCGGGGAATGGCCGTCGGCGTGCTGCAGGCCCTCACCGGTGAGCGTGGTGCGGCCCGCCGTCGCGCCGATCAGGAAGCCGCGCGCCATCTGGTCGCCAGCCGCCCAGAGTGCGTCACCGGTGCGCTGGAAGCCGAACATCGAGTAGAAGACGTAGACCGGGATGAGCGGCTCGCCCTGCGTCGAGTACGACGTGCCGGAGGCGGTGAAGGCCGCGAGGGCGCCGGCCTCGTTGATGCCGACGTGGATGATCTGGCCCTGCGGGCTCTCCTTGTAGGCGAGGAGCAGCTCGCGATCGACCGAGGTGTAGTGCTGGCCGAACGGGTTGTAGATCTTCGCGTTCGGGAAGAACGCGTCCATGCCGAAGGTGCGCGCCTCGTCCGGGATGATCGGGACGATCCGGTTGCCGAAGTCCTTCGCCCGCATCAGGTCCTTGAGGACGCGGACGAACGCCATCGTGGTGGCGACCGGCTGCTGCCCGGAGCCCTTCTTGGCGACCGCATAGGCGGAAGCATCCGGGATGTTGACCTGGGCGTACTTGGTGCGCCGCTCGGGCACGTAGCCGCCGAGCGCGCGGCGGCGCTCCTGCAGGTACTGGATCGCCTCGTCGTCCTGACCGGGGTGGTAGTACGGCGGCTGGTACGGGTTCTCCTCGAGCACTGCGTCGGTGATCGGGATGCGCATCTCGTCGCGGAACTGCTTGAGGTCGTTCAGCGTGAGCTTCTTCATCTGGTGGGTCGCGTTGCGGCCCTCGAAGGTCTTGCCGAGGCCGTAGCCCTTGATCGTCTTCGCGAGGATGACGGTGGGCTGGCCCTTGTGGTTCGCGGCGGCCTGGTAGGCGGCGAACACCTTGCGGTAGTCGTGACCGCCGCGCTTGAGCGCCCACACCTGGTCGTCCGTGAAGTCCTTGACGAGCTCGAGGGCACGCGGGTCGCGGCCGAAGAAGTTCTCGCGGACGAAGGCGCCGTCCTCGGTCTTGTAGGTCTGGTAGTCGCCGTCCGGGGTGCGGTTCATGAGGTCGCGGAGGGCGCCCTCGGAGTCGCGCGCGAGCAGGTCGTCCCACTCGCGTCCCCAGATGACCTTGATGACGTTCCAGCCGGCACCGCGGAAGAAGCTCTCCAGCTCCTGGATGATCTTGCCGTTGCCGCGTACCGGGCCATCGAGCCGCTGCAGGTTGCAGTTGACGATGAAGTTGAGGTTGTCGAGGCCCTCGTTGGCCGCGACCTGCAGCTGCCCGCGGCTCTCGACCTCGTCGAGCTCGCCGTCGCCGAGGTACGCCCACACCTGCTGGTCGGATGCGTCCTTGATGCCGCGGTTGGTCAGATACTTGGCGAGCTGCGCCTGGTAGATCGCGTTGATCGGCCCGAGACCCATCGACACCGTCGGGAACTGCCAGAAGTCGGGCATCAGCCGGGGGTGCGGGTAGGAGGAGAGCCCGCCGTTCTCGTGCGACTTCTCCTGGCGGAACCCGTCGAGCTGGTTCTCGGTGAGGCGACCCTCCAGGTACGCGCGCGCGTACATGCCGGGGGAGGCGTGGCCCTGGAAGAAGATCTGGTCGCCGCCGCCCGGGTGGTCCTGGGCGCGGAAGAAGTGGTTGTAGCCGACCTCGTACAGCGTCGCGGAGGACGCGTAGGTGGAGATGTGGCCTCCGACGGCGATTCCGGGCCGCTGGGCGCGGTGCACCGTGATGGCCGCGTTCCAGCGGATCCACGCCCGGTAGCGGCGCTCGATCGCCTCATCGCCCGGGAATTCCGGCTCGTTCTCGGGCGCGATCGTGTTGATGTAGTCCGTGGTGGGGACCATCGGCACGCCGAGGTGCAGCTCCTTGCTCCGCTTGAGCAGGCTGAGCATGATCTCGCGGCCGCGCTGGTGCCCGCTCGCCGCGACGAGGGCGTCGAGCGACTCGTTCCATTCCGCGGTTTCGCTGGGGTCGGAGTCGGTGTTGTTCACCGAATAGGGATCCTGGTCGTTGACTGACAACGTCGACCTCTCTTCGCGGGAACCGGGCCTGGACGGAGCCGGTAGCACCTGTCTGCTCGCACGCGGGTTTGTCGGATCACGACAACACCCGGGCCGATTCGAGCCTAATGGCTCCGGAGGGGAGCGGGCGCCGGGAGCAGGGGCGCCGCCCCAGCAGTCGATGGAGGTGGCGGCAGGGCGGGCCGGTACACCCGTCGGGGTGGAGCGCTCCGGCAGGCGGCGTTCTACGATCGAAGGCGACACGAAGGAGAGGGCCCGTGCTCGCGATAGGCGCCCAGGCACCCGGGTTCGTCCTGCCGGATCAGCACGGACGGGCCCGCCGGCTCAGCGACCTGGAGGGCAGCGGCGGCGCGGTCGTCGTATTCCTCCCGCTGGCCTTCTCCCGCACCTGCACCGCCGAGCTCGGCGAGCTGCGCGACAACGCCGAGGTGTTCGCCGGAGCAGGGCTGCAGGTGGTCGGCGTGACCGTCGACTCCAAGCACGTCCTCCGGGCATGGGCGGAGGAGCTGGCCGTGGGCTTCCCGCTGCTGTCCGACTTCTGGCCCCACGGTGCCGTCACCCGCGCGTTCGAGGCGTTCCGGGAGGATGTCGGCTACCCGGCGCGAGCGACGTACATCCTCGACGCGGACGGAATGGTGCGCTCCGCCTTCACCTCCCCGCCGGGGGAGGCGCGGCCGATCGGTGCGTACCAGGAGGCGCTGGCGGCCCTCTCCGTGCACTGACACCCGTGCACTGACCTCCGTGCACCGATCCCCGTCCTGCGCTGAGGTACAGCGGAGTGCCCGTGGAGGGATGGGCGGACGTGTCGTGCGCATCAGGCCGATAGATGGCGACCATCACCGAAACCACCTTGTCGGCCGGATGCGGGCGGCTCGACACTGATCCAGGCCACGCGAGGTTGCGTGTTCCCTGAAGGAGACGCAGCACATGACCCTCGACAGGACCGACCCGGAGGGCGAGATCGCCCGAGTCGTCGCCGATGTGCGCAACTGGGGCCGGTGGGGTCCGGACGACGTGCTCGGCACGCTGAACTTCCTCGACGAGGAGCGCCGCCTGGCAGCCGCCGCGCTGGTCACCCGGGGCGCGTCCTTCTCCCTCTCGCAGCGCTTCGACACGGATGGACCGCAGACCGGCTGGCGCCGCCGCACCAACCCGGTGCACACCATGACCGACACCGGCGTCGACGCCGCCCTCGGCAACCAGGGCTTCCCGCACGGCATCGGCGGTGCGGACGACGTGATCGCGATGCCGCTGCAGTGCTCCACGCAGTGGGACGGCCTCGGGCACATCTTCGACCACGGGATGGCCTGGAACGGCCGCCGCGCTGAGCAGGTCGTGACGAGCGAGGGCGACCTCGTCACGGGCATCGAGCACATGGCCGACCGCCTCGTCGGCCGCGGCGTGCTGCTCGACGTCGGACGTCTGCTCGGCGAGGACGGCGAGCTCCCGGACGGATATCCGATCACGGTCGAGGACCTGGAAGCGGCTATCGCCGCTCAGGGCGAGTCGGCCCGCGTCGGCCGGGGCGACCTGCTGCTGGTCCGCACCGGCAGACTCGCCCGCGCGAAGCGGGAAGGGTGGAACGGCTACGCCGGCGGCCCGGCTCCCGGCTTGAGCTTCACCACCGCGCGCTGGCTGCACTCCACGGAGGTCGCCGCGGTCGCGACCGACACGTGGGGCTTCGAGGTGCGCCCCAACGAGTTCGACGAGGCCTTCCAGCCGCTGCACCAGGTCGCGATCCCGAACATGGGTCTCACGATCGGCGAGATGTGGGACCTCGATGCGCTGGCCGAGGACTGCGCGGCGGACGGCCGCTGGGACTTCCTGCTGGCCGCGCCGCCTCTCCGGATCACCGGCGCCGTCGGTTCACCTGTCAACCCGCTCGCCGTCAAGTAGCGCGTCCGACCGAAGGGGTCCCCGTGAGCGCACTGGCTCGTCCCGACTTCTTGGCTCCCCGACGCGCATGAGGCTCGCCCGGTGGCGGCGGCACGGCGACCCGGCTGTGCACGAGGGCCTCGTGGTCGACGACAGGGTGTTGCCCTTCGGCCCCGGTCAGGGCGTGCAGGACCTCCTCGAGGCCGGTCTCGACCGCGCGCTCGAGGTGGGCGCCGAGCTGGAGGCGGCGAGCACCGGCGGCGAGGACCTCCTCTCGGCCGTGACTCTGCTGCCGCCCCTCAGACCGGCGACGATCCGCGACTTCGTCACCTTCGAGGAGCACGTCGAGGGCATGACCGCGTCGCCCGACGGCGCCTCGCACGTGCCGGACGAGTGGTACGAGTACCCGACCTTCTACTTCACGAACCCGCACTCGGTGCTCGCGACCGGCGACACCGTGGTCTTCCCGGAGGCGTCCACGCGCCGCGACTTCGAGCTGGAGGTCGCCGCTGTGATCGGCGCGGTCCCGGGGCGCGACGGAGCGCACCTGGCGCCCGCCGAGGCGGGCCCGCACATCTTCGGCTACACGGTGATGAACGACTGGTCGGCGCGCGACGTGCAGGCCCGCGAGATGGCGGTCCGCCTCGGGCCGAGCAAGGGCAAGGACTTCGGGACCACCCTCGGGCCGGTGATCGTCACGGCCGACGAGGTGGCCGACCTGGTCGACGAGGACGGCTTCCTCCAGCTCGGGCTCGAGGTGCTCGTGAACGGCGAGCCGATCGGCACCGACCTGCTCAGCAACATGTCCTGGCCGTTCCCCGAGCTGGTCGCCTACGCGAGTCGCGACACCCGCGTCGTCCCGGGCGACGTGCTCGGCTCGGGGACGAGCGGGCGCGGCTGCCTCGGGGAGCTGTGGGGCAGGGCGGGCGGCGAGCTGGTGCCGCCGCCGCTCCAGCCCGGCGACGAGGTGGTGCTCCGCGTCGAGCGCCTGGGCGAGCTCCGCAACACCGTAGGAGCGTCGCGGCCGACGCCCGCCATCGCACCTGCCCGCTCCCGTCCTCGGGACCGGGCCCGGCGGCCGGCCTGACGCCGAACGGCGTCGGCCGGACTCCGGCTGACTCCCGCACGGCTTCGGCGGGGGCCGTCAGCGCCGCAGTTCGGCGAACGTCTCCGCGATCCAGTCGGCGATGAACCCGCCCACGTACGTGAGGTTGTCGATCGAGATGTGCTCGGTTCCGCCCTCGGGGTCGTCGAAGATCCGCAGCTCGACCTTGGGGGAGCGCACCGCCTGCTCCGCCGTCCGGTGCGCGTAGGCGACGGGGATCTGCCGGTCGTTCGCGCCGTGGGTGATGAGGAACGGGATGGTGATGTTCTCCACCACGCCGTCGAGCTTCACGTTCTTCGTCTTCTCGAGGAAGTCGTCCAGCGAGGACGCGCCCCACACCCACTGCACGTGGTCCCAGTAGTGCGGCACGGGGTTCTCACCTTCGCGCTGCAGGCGGCGCTGCTGCACCTCGGCCCAGTCGTGGTTCGCGCCCCAGGCGACGACCAGGGCGAGGCGCTTCTCGAAGGCCGCGGCGCGGGGCGCGTAGTAGCCGCCCAGGGACCAGCCGGTGATGCCGATCGCGTTCGGGTCCACGTCGCCGCGCTGCTCGAGGTAGTCGACGCAGGCGGCGGCCCACACCTCGGTGTCGAAGCGGGAGGTGAGCCCGCGCATGCGGAGGGCCTCGCCCGACCCGGGGGTGTCGACCATGAGCGTGGCGATTCCGCGACGCGCGAGCATCTGCGGGAAGCCGGAGTAGTACATCATCTCCTTCGTCGAGTCGAGCCCGTTCCAGAGGATGATGACCGGCGGCTTCGTTCCTGCCGGCGCGTCGGCCGGCACGTCGGCGCTGTGGAAGTAGCCCGGCAGGCTCGCCCCCTCGAACGGCACCTCCACCGTGGTGACCGGGGTGCCGGAGAGCTCGACGTGCCGCAGCAGCAGGTCGATCGACTTCTGGTACGCGGCCTTGCGGCCCTCCCACCCCGGCGCCTGCAGGCGCTCGGCCTGCGAGGTGTAGAGGCTCGCCCGGTACAGCTTGTCGCCGGCGCCGATCCGGCGGCCGAGCTTCAGGTCCTCCTCGGCGGAGGCGACCAGCCTGTCGGCCACGGCCGCCCAGGACGCGTAGAGCAGCTCCGTGCCCACGTCGTCCCCGTTGCGCGACGCCTCCAGCACCGGCTTGCACGCCCGGTCGACCTCGTCGATGAAGCCGCCGTTGTTGAGGGCGGCGACCGCCGCCATGCTCCAGACGTAGTTGGTGGGGAAGTACATGAACATGCGGGTGCCTCCGGTCGCGCCATTGCTGGACGCTCCACGCTAAGGAGGACCGAAGGCATCACGGAAGCGGGGGTGGGTGATGGCTTCCATCGGCGGCGTGGATGCCCCCGAGCGCTCCGGCGGGCCGGTCAGTCGTGCTGGACCCAGCAGGCCAGCACGGCGGAGGCCAGGTTGTACGCGGTCTGCTCCTGGGTGCGACTGCCGTCCGCGCCGAGGCCGCCGGGCAGCGCGGTCGCGTCCACGGTGAGGGTCTTTCCGTCGCGGAGGAAGGCGACGATCCCCTCGGCCGTCGAGAAGGACGGCATGCCGAGGCCGGCCATGCCCTCGATCTCCTTCGCGTCCGCGAAGCTCGCCTTCAGGTCGGCGAAGTACTGCTCTCCTTCTGCCACGTCCTCGACGTCGTGGACGGACAGGGTCAGCGACTCGCCCCGGATGTCGTAGGTGCAGACGAACTCGGGCTCGTCCCATGCCCATGTCCCGGTGGCCTTCGAGTCGAGGGCGTAGATGGTGGTCACGGCTTCCAGCACCTGGCCTTCGCACACCATCATCGCGGCCTCGGAGGGGCCGGTCGCCCCGGCGGCCGCGGGCGCCGCGGAGTCGGTGGTGGGGGAGTGCCCCGCGTGGCCGGACCCCGATGCCGCGGGCGCGGGCTGCGCGGAGGAGGACTTCGATCCCGACTCCAGCGGAGCCGACTGTGCGGGGGCGGCCGCGCACCCGGCGACGAGGAGGGTGGCGGCGACCGCGGCGGCGAGCAGCGCGGAACGCCGGGGCGTCGTGGGGGTGCCGGGCGTCCGAATGTCCATACGGGGTATTCGGTGACGTCGGCCATGCGGACTGCCCCGAACCTCCCAATCCGCCGTGCGTCGCGCGGCCCTCTCCCTTCCCATTCCTGGGAATTCGCCTGGCAACCAACCTTCGCGCCCCCGGGGTCCGAACCAAACGCGATCGACCCCCTCAGCGAGTCCCGTGTTGCGGGCTCCGGGATATGCCATTGGAGGCACCCCTTGAAGAAGAAGATGCTCATGTTCACCCCCGCGCTGGCCCTGGGCATCGTCGCCCTTACCGCCGGACCGGCCATGGCCGACCACGCGACCGGCTCGTACGGCGGCCCGCTCAACGCGATCAACAACAGCGGCGCGAGCGGCGAGGTGTGGGTGGATGTCGAAGGCACCACCGCGACCGTCACGCTGACCGCGTCAGGTCTCGCCGAGTCGTTCGACGGCGCCCCGTACCCGCACGTCCAGCACATCCACGTCGGCGCTGCCGGCGAGTGCCCGCCCATGTCCGCTGACGCCAACGGCGACGGCATCATCAGCACCACCGAGGGCGTCCCGTCCTATGGCGGCATCGGCACCACGCTGACGCTCGGCACCGCGGACAAGAGCCCCGACGCGGGTCTCGACCTCACGCTCGCACCTTCCGGCTCGACCATCCAGTACAAGGAGACGTTCGAGCTCAACCAGGAGACGCAGGACTCGCTCGCCGCCGGCACCGCCGTCGTCGTCGTGCACGGCCTGGACCCGGCCACCCAGCCGGCTGCCGGAACCTCGCCCAGCGACCTGGCGCCCGAGCTGCCCCTGGCCGCGACGTCGCCCGCGCTGTGCGGAACTCTTGACGTGATGCCCGCCGGTGGCGCTGCCACCGGTGTGACGACCGTCGAGTCCGGCACCGACATGAGCATGCTCGCCTTCGGTGGCCTGTTCGCGGCTGCCCTCGGCGGAGCGTACCTCGTCCGCCGCCGCGTCGTCGCCGGCCGCTAAGTAGGGAACCCGATCAGATCATGATCGTCGGCACGGGCCGTCATCTCCGCCTCGCGGCGGGGGTGGCGGCCCTCCTCTTCCTCGCCACCGGGTGCGCCGCCACTGGCGCCCCTCCGGCTCCCACCTCCACGCCTCGCGCCGCCGAGACTCCCTCCGCCGCGCCGACCCCATCGGCAAGCGCCGCGCCCGAGGCCCCGCAGCCTCCCGAGATCGCCCTGGCGATGGACGAGTCGGCCCCGGTGCGGCTGAGCATCCCGAAGCTCGGCGTCGAGTCCGACCTGCTGTACACCGGCCTCCGCGACGACGGAACGCTCGACGTCCCGCCCGGCGATGAAGGCTCCCCGGCCAGCTGGTACGACGGCTCGCCGACTCCCGGATCCTCCGGCCCCGCGATCCTGCTCGGCCACGTCAACTCGCTGAGCGACGCGAGCGGCATCTTCTACGGCCTGCGGGATCTCGTTGCGGGCGACCGCATCTCGGTCACCCGCGAGGACGGCAGGACCGCCACCTTCGAGGTCTACCGCAAC
>DATCMN010000326.1:0-2434 GCA_036563405.1 Naasia sp.
CCGGCCGCTCGGCGAGGTGCAGCCGCATCTGCGCTCCCTCCGCTCCCTCGTCCTCGACGAGACGACCCCGGAGACGCTCGCCGGACACGACGTCGTGCTGCTCGCGCTGCCGCACGGCGCGTCCGCCGCCATCACGGCCGAACTGCCCGAGGACTGCATCGTCGTCGACAGCGGCGCCGACCACCGGCTGGAGGACCCGGCCGACTGGGCCGCCTTCTACGGCGGGGACGCGGCGGAGCCGTGGGCCTACGGGGTGCCGGAGCTGCCGATCCGGACGGGGGCCGGCACCGTCAAGCAGCGGGACAGGCTGGCCGGTGCGACCCGCATCGCGGCGCCCGGCTGCAACGCGAGCACCGTCGCCCTCTCGCTCGCGCCGGGCATCGCCGCCGGCGTCATCCTGCCCACCGATCTCGTCGCCGTGCTGGCAGTCGGCCCGTCCGGCGCAGGCAAGGCGCTGAAGCCGCACCTGCTCGCCAGCGAGATCCTCGGCAGCGCCTCCCCGTACGCCGTCGGCGGCGGGCACCGCCACGTCCCCGAGATCCGCCAGGCGCTCCGCTGGGCGGGTGCCGCCGACTCCACCATCTCGTTCACCCCGGTCCTCGTCCCGATGTCCCGGGGGATCCTCGCCACCTCCACCGCCGTGCTGGCGCCCGGGGTGAGCGCCGCAGAGGTCCGTGCGGCGTGGGAGGCGGCCTACGCGGGGGAGCCGTTCGTCGAGCTGCTGCCCGAAGGGGAGTTCCCGAAGACCGCCGACGTCGTGGGCGCCAACACCGCGCTGCTCGGCCTCGCAGTGGACGCCGCCGCGGGCCGCGTGGTCGTCGTCGCCGCCGTCGACAACCTGATGAAGGGCACGGCCGGCGCCGCCGTCCAGTCCCTCAACCTCGCCCTCGGCCTCCCCGAGACGCTCGGCCTCCCCGTGGACGGAGTCGCCCCGTGACCGTCACCGCCGCTCGCGGCTTCGAGGCTGCGGGAGTCGCCGCAGGCCTCCGGTCCACGCCTGCGCCCGACCTCGCCCTCGTGGTCAATCGGGGGCCGCTGCAGAGCGCCGCCGCCGTGTTCACCAGCAACCGGGCGAAGGCGAACCCCATCCTCTGGTCGCAGCAGGCGATCGCCGACGGCACAGTTGCGGCGGTGGTCCTCAACGCCGGCGGGGCCAACTGCTTCACGGGCGCGAAGGGCTTCCAGACGACCCACGCGACGGCGGAGGCGGTGGCCGAGGCGCTCGACGTTTCGGCCGGGGACGTCCTCGTCTGCTCCACGGGCCTGATCGGCGAACAGCTCGACCGCGCCAAGGTCCTGGCCGGGGTCGCCGCCGCGGCGGCGTCCCTGAGCACCGACGGCGGCGCCGGTGCCGCAGGCGCGATCCTCACCACCGACACCGTGCCGAAGACCGCCGTGGTGCAGGGCGACGGCTGGACTCTCGGCGGAATGGCGAAAGGCGCAGGCATGCTCGCGCCCGGTCTCGCCACGATGCTCGTCGTCCTCACCACCGACGCCGAGCTGTCCGCTGACGAGCTCGACGGGGCCCTGCGGTCGGCGACCCGGGTGAGCTTCGACAGGCTCGACTCGGACGGCTGCATGTCCACCAACGACCAGGTGACGCTGCTCGCGTCGGGCGCCTCGCGCGTGCGGCCCGACGCCGACCGGTTCCGGGCGGCCCTCGTCGCGCTCTGCACCGACCTCGCCCAGCAGCTGCAGCGCGACGCGGAGGGGGCGAGTCACGACATCGCCATCGAGGTGGTGCACGCGGAGACCGAGGACGACGCGGTCGAGGTGGCGCGCGCCGTCGCCCGCAACAACCTGTTCAAGGCCGCGGTGTTCGGAGGCGACCCCAACTGGGGCCGGGTGCTCGCCGCGATCGGCACCACCAAGGCGCCGTTCGACCCGTACGCCGTCGACGTCGCCATGAACGGTGTGCGCGTCTGCTCCGCGGGCGCGCCCGACCGGCCGCGCGACGAAGTCGACCTCTCCGGGCGCGCCGTGCACCTCCTCATCGACCTGAAAGCCGGCGACGCGACCGCGACGGTCTGGACCAACGACCTCACGCACGACTACGTGCACGAGAACAGCGCCTACTCGAGCTGACATGACCTCCCCCACCGAGATCCCCGCGCTGCCGGTGCAGACCACCTCGCAGGAGGAGGCCGCCGCGAAGGCCGCCACCCTCATCGAATCGCTCCCGTGGCTGAAGCGCTTCGCCGGGCAGATCATCGTCGTCAAGTTCGGCGGCAACGCCATGGACGACCCCGAGCTCATGCGCGCCTTCGCCGAGGACATGGTGTACCTGCACTACGCGGGGCTCCGGCCGGTCGTCGTGCACGGCGGCGGCCCGCAGATCACCGCGATGCTCGACCGCCTCGACATCGCGAGCGAGTTCCGCGGCGGCTACCGGGTGACGACGCCGGAGGTGATGGACGTTGTGCGGATGGTGCTC
>DATCMN010000329.1:0-1503 GCA_036563405.1 Naasia sp.
GCACGCGGGGAGCTCGTCGAGATCCGCGCCGCCGATCTGCGGTTCGCCTCGGAGGAGGCGGCGGCCTACCTGGCCGACGCGATGGGGCTGACGTTGACGGCGGATGAGGTCGCCGCGCTCGAGGGACGCACCGAAGGGTGGATCGCCGCGCTGCAGCTGGCCGCGCTGTCAATGCAGGGTCGCGACGACGTGGGGGGCTTCATCGCCGGCTTCGCCGGGGACGACCGGTTCGTCGTCGACTACCTCGTGGAGGAGGTCCTCCAGCGCCAGCCCGAGCTGGTGCGCCGCTTCCTGCTGCAGACGTCGGTCCTGGGCCGCCTCACGGGGCCTCTCTGCGACGCCGTGACCGGCCAGGACGGCGGCCGGGCGATGCTCGAGGCGCTCGAACGCGGGAATCTGTTCCTCGTCCCGCTCGACGACCGCCGCCAGTGGTACCGCTACCACCACCTCTTCGGCGACGTGCTCCGGGCGCGCCTGCTCGACGAGGATCCCGACAGCGTTCCTGCGCTGCACATGCGGGCGAGTGACTGGTTCGAGCGCAACGGCGACCGAGCCGCCGCGATCGACCATGCTCTGGCCGCCGAGGACTTCGAGGGCGCCGCGGACCTGGTCGAACGAGCGGCGCCGGAGTTGGGCCGAGCGCGGCAGGAGGCAACGCTGCGGCGCTGGCTCGAGGCCCTGCCCGAGGAGCTGTTCGCGGTGCGGCCGGTGCTGGCCATCGGGTACGTCGGAGCCCTCATGTCGACCGGCGAGGTCAGGGGCGTCGCGGCGCGACTCCGCGATGCGGAGCGGTGGGTTGATCCGTCCGGGCCCACGGGGGAGATGGTGGTGGTGGACGTCGACGCGTTCCGTCGGCTCCCCGCGGAGATCGCGATGTACCGCGCCGGGCTGGCCCTCGTCGACGGGGACGTGGAGGGCACTCTCGGGCACGCGCAGCGCGCCCTCGAGGTCGCCGGTCCCGACGACCACCTCGGGCGTGGGGCGGCGAAGTCCCTGATCGGACTCGCGCACTGGAGGAGGGGTGACCTCGAGTCGGCGCACCGCTGGTACTCGGACGGCATGGCGACGCTCGATCGAGCCGGCCGCCGCTCGGACGTGGTCGGCGGCGCGATCACGCTGGCCGACCTCCGCATCGCCCAAGGCCGTCTCCGCGAGGCGATGAGCTACTACGAGCGAGGACTGCAGACCGCGACCCAACAGCCGTCGGCCGTGCTCCGCGGAGCCGCCGACATGCACGTCGGCATCAGCGAGGTGCTCCGCGAGCGCAACGAACTCCCGGCCGCGCGCCAGCACCTCGTGGCCAGCCGGGAGTTCGGCGAGCACGGCGGCCTGCCCAAGAACCGGTACCGCTGGCGGGTCGCCATGGCCAGGCTGCACCAGATCGACGGGGATTTCGCCGGCGCCCTCGACCTGCTGGCCGAGGCAGAGCGCGTCCACAACACGGACTTCTCCCCGGACGTGCAGCCCATACCGGCGCTCCGGGCCCGGCTGTCGTTGGCCCAG
>DATCMN010000340.1:0-8351 GCA_036563405.1 Naasia sp.
GACCTGGACGGCGTTCGAGGACGGGCTCGGTGCGCTCGAGGGCGGGCGGTGCCTTGCGTTCGCGTCCGGCATGGCCGCGGCGGCCGCGGTCCTCGACCTGGTGCCCGCCGGTGGCCGGGTGGTGGTTCCCCGGCACTCCTACCAGGGCACGCTCGCGCAGCTGCGGGACGCCGTCGAGCGGGGCCGGCTCCTCGCGGTCGAGGTCGACATCGCCGACACCGACGCGGTGATCGCCGCGGCGGAGGGTGCTGCCCTCGTCTGGATCGAGAACCCCACCAACCCGGCCCTCGAGGTCGCCGACGTGGACGCCATCGCCGCGGCCGCGCACGCGGCCGGTGCCCTCGTCGTCGCCGACAACACCTTCGCGACGCCCCTCCTCCGCCAGCCGTTGCGGCAGGGCGCGGACATCGTCCTGCACTCGGCGACGAAGGCGATCTCCGGGCACAGCGACGTGCTGCTCGGTGCCGTCGTCACAGCATCGGATGACCTGCACGCCGACCTGCTGGCACGGCGATCCCTGCACGGCGCAGTCCCCGCGCCCTTCGAGACGTACCTTGCGCTGCGCGGCCTGCGCACCCTCCCGCTCCGCCTCGAGCGCGGGCAGGCGAATGCGGAGGAGCTGGTGCGCCGGCTGAGCCCCCACCCCGCGGTCGAGACCGTCCGCTACCCGGGCTTCGGCACGATCCTGTCGGTGGTCCTGGCCGACGCGGCAGCAGCGGACGCGTTCGTCGCCGCCGTGCGGCTCTGCAGGCATGCGACGAGCCTCGGCGGCGTGGAGACGACGCTCGAGCGCCGCCGCCGCTGGCCCGGGGAGGCGGCCACCATCCCGGAGGGCCTGGTGCGCATCTCGGCCGGCGTGGAGAACATCGACGACCTGTCCGCCGACCTGCTGCAGGCTCTCGACGCCGCAGCCCGCTGACCGGTCGCGGCTAACGGCAACGCTCCGGCCTAACGGCAACCGCAGAGCGTTGCCGTTAGGCCGGACGGTTGCCGTCAGCGATCAGCGGTCAGCGGGTCGGCGGTCAGCGGAAGGACTTGCGGGCGCTGATCTGGCCGGTGTCGAAGCCGAGCAGGTGCAGGCCGCCGTGGAAGCGCGCGTGCTCCACCTTGAGGCAGCGGTCCATCACCACGGTGAGGCCCTTGCTCTCGCCGTAGACGGCGGCGTCCTGGTTCCAGATGCCGAGCTGCACCCATACCGTCGTCGCGCCGACCTCGAGGACGTCGTCGATCACGGAGGGGATGTCGCTCGCCTTCCGGAACACGTCGACGATGTCCGGCACCTCGGGCAGCGACTTCAGGTCCGGGTAGGCCTTCTGGCCGAGGATCTCGTCGGCGTTCGGGTTCACGAAATAGACCCGGTAGTCGCTCGAGGAGAGGAGGTAGGTGCCCACGAAGTAGCTCGAGCGCGACGGGTTGGGCGATGCGCCGACTATCGCGATCGACTTCGCGCGCCGCAGGATCCCGAGGCGCTCCTTGGCGGACGGACCCACCCACGTGCGCTGGGTGCGCAGCAGCTTCGCGAGCGGGGAGCTCGCCGGCAGCGCGCAGGTGAGGCCGTTCGCGAGCTGGGCTTCGACGACATCCTCGGTTCCGGTCCCCGTCATGACTGCTCCTTACCGGCGGCCGTGAGCCCCTGGTCGATGTCGTACAGGATGTCATCCACGTCCTCGATGCCGACACTGATCCGCACGAGTCCCGGCTCCACGCCAGCCTCCTGCAGCTGCTGCTCGCTGAGCTGCGCGTGCGTCGTGGACGCGGGGTGGATGACGAGGGTCTTGGTGTCGCCGATGTTCGCGACGTGGCTGGCGAGGTCGAGCGACTCGATGAACCGGCGCCCGACGGCGCGGCCGCCCTTCACCCCGAAGCTGAAGACCGAGCCGGGGCCGAGCGGCAGGTACTTCCGGGCGCGCTCCGCGTGCGGGTGACTGCTCAATCCCGCCCAGTTCACGTAGTCGATGCGGTCGTCGCCGGCCAGCCACTCCGCCACGGCGCGCGCGTTGTCGACGTGCGCCTGGATGCGGAAGGGCAGCGTCTCGACGCCCTGGGCGATGAGGAACGCGGAGTGCGGGGCGAGCGCGGGGCCGATGTCGCGCAGCTGCTCGGCGCGCAGGCGGGTGAGGAAGGCGTACTCGCCGAAGTTGCCGTGCCAGTTCAGGCCGCCGTAGTGCGGGACGGGCTGGTCGAAGAGTGGGAACCTCTCGCTCGCCCAATGGAAGCGGCCGCTCTCGACCACCACGCCGCCGAGGGTCGTGCCGTGTCCGCCGAGGAACTTGGTGGCGGAGTGGATGACGACGTCGGCGCCCCACTCGATCGGCCGGTTGAGGTACGGGGTGGGGATGGTGGAGTCGACGATGAGCGGCAGGTCGGCGGAGTGCGCGACATCCGCGAGACCCTCCAGGTCGGCGATGTCGCCGGACGGGTTCGACACCGTCTCGACGAAGACGAGCTTCGTCTCCGGCCGGATCGCGGCGGCGTAGTCGGCCGGATCGCTGCTGTGCACGAAGGTCGTCTCGATGCCGAACCGGCGGAGCGTCACGTCGAGCTGGGTGATCGAGCCGCCGTACAGGGAGGCGCTCGCGACGATGTGGTCGCCGGCTCCGGCGAGCGAGGCGAATGTGATGTACTGCGCGGAGAGGCCGCTCGCGGTCGCGACGGCGCCGAGCCCGCCTTCGTGCGAGGCGATCCGCTCCTCGAAGCTCGCAACCGTCGGGTTCGCCAGGCGGCTGTAGATGTTGCCGTACTTCTGCAGGGCGAACCGCGCGGCGGCGTCCGCGGTGTCGTCGAAGACGAAGGCCGAGGACTGGTAGATCGGCAGGGCGCGGGCCCCGGTGACCGGGTCGGGGATGTTGCCGGCGTGGATGGCGCGGGTGCGGAAGCCGTATTCGCGGTCGCTCATCCGGCCCACGCTACCGGCGCTCCGGGGGCCTGTCGGGCGAGACCGCCACACGCCGTAACCAGGGACGGCCGCGCGCGGGATCCCCGCGCGCGGCCGTCCGCCGTGTCCGTCGGGGGTCAGTCGGCCTTCTGGTCGGGCTCCTGGTGCTCGGGCTCGACGGCCCACTCGGGCGGCTCGTCGCCACCCGCCTCCTCGTCCTTGTCGGCTGCCGCGGCCGTGCGGTGCACGTTGCCGGGAGCGTGATGGACGGGGGCGTAGACGACGTAGAGCTTGATCGGCTCGTCGCCGGTGTTGACCACGTCGTGCCAGGTGCCGGCGGGCACGCAGATGCAGGAGCCGTCAGTCACCTCCTCCTGGTAGCTGAGGTCGTCCTCGGCGGGACCCATGGTGACCTTGCCGCTGCCGGCGTCGATGCGGAGGAACTGGTCGGTGTTCGGATGCATCTCGAGGCCGATCGACTTGCCGGCCGGGATCGACATCAGCGTGAGCTGGAGGTACTTGCCGGTCCAGGCGACTCGGCGGTAGTTGGGGTTGGTGACGACCGCCTCCTCGAGATCGAAGGAGGTGGGTTCGGGTCCGACGTCTTTGACAGCCATGGCTTCTCGTCCTTTCGCGTGCGCGTGCTGGCGACGCTACGCCGACGGACGCGGGGGGAGGAGGGGTGGACCGCGGGTGCCGGCTCTCGCTATGCGCCAGCGGATCGCCGCCCTGCGCGACTCACGCCCGGACGGTCAGCCGAAGAGGAGTGCCGCCTCGTCGTACCTGCTCGTCGGGACGGTGTTGAGCGCCGAGGTCGCCTCGGAGATCGGCACCGTCACGATGTCGCGGCCGCGCAGCGCGACCATCCGGCCCCACTCCTCCCTGGCGACGGCGGCGACGGCGTGCATGCCGAGCCGGGTGGCGAGGACCCGGTCGTACGCGCTCGGCACCCCGCCGCGCTGCATGTGACCGAGGGTCACGGCACGCGACTCGATCCCGGTGCGCTCCTCGATCAGCGGCGCGAGCAGGTCGCCGATGCCGCCGAGCCGCGGCCTGTTGAACGCGTCGAGGCCCTTGTGCGAGTGCGCCTGCTCCATGCCCTTCAGCAGGAACCCCTCGGACACGACGATCACCGGCGCGCGGCCTCGGTCGACGACGCTGGTCGCCCAGCCGCAGATCGATTCGATCGACTCGGGCTGCTCGGGGATGAGGATCGCGTGCGCGCCGCCGGCCATGCCCGAGTGCAGGGCGATCCAGCCGACGTGCCGGCCCATCACCTCGACGACGATGCAGCGGCGGTGCGACTCGGCCGTGGTGCGGACCCTGTCGATGGCCTCCGTCGCGATCTCGACGGCCGTGTCGAAGCCGAACGAGTAGTCGGTGGCGGCGAGGTCGTTGTCGATCGTCTTGGGGACACCGATGATCGGGATGCCCGCGTCCGAGAGGCGCAGCGCCGCGGTGAGGGTGCCTTCCCCGCCGATCGCGATGACCGCGTCGAGCCCGTGCGAGTCGAGGATCCTGCGGATCTTCTCCGGCCCGCCGTGCGGTCCTTCGAAGGGGTTGGTGCGGGATGAGCCGAGGATGGTGCCGCCCTGGCGAGCGAGCCCGCGCACGGTGTGCCGGTCGACGGGCAGCCAGTCGTTCTCGACCAGGCCCTTCCAGCCCCAGCGGAAGCCGACGAACTGGGCGTCGTGCTCACGGTCGCCGACGAGGACAGCGCCGCGGATCACCGCGTTGAGCCCGGGACAGTCGCCGCCGGAGGTGAGGATCCCGACCTTCATGAGAGCTCCTTCCGCACCCTCCGAACGCTAGTGCACGGCCTTCCCGGCCACGAACGCGGGGTAAGGGCCGCCGAGCTGCCGATCCCCAGCGCAAGCATGCGCCGTGGGCCCATCGGGCAGCTGGGTGCCCGAAAACCGGCAGGTCGCGGAACCGGAGGGGAGGGGCGCTCAGCGCTTCTTGGTCAGCGACTTCTCGAGGATCGGCGCCGCGCCGGACGCGGCGAGAGCCGCGAGGTGGTCGCGGGCCTCGTCCTGGCGGGTGCGCTCGGCGCCCGTCGCGATCTCCGCGCGGATGTGCTCCGGCGCCAGCCGGAAGGCTGCCACCAGGTCGAGCAGGTGCGGGCGGAGGCGGGGGAGCAGGCGGTCGTCGATGTAGTCGGTGATCGCCTGCGCGCGGGGGCCCGCGAGGCGTCCGGTGATGAGGTACCAGGACGCGTGCTTCTCGATGAGACCGAGGCCGAACAGGTCGCGCAGCCAGGTCAGCACCTGCTTGGTGTCCGCGTCCTCGGTGCGCTCCACGGCCGCGGTGAACGCCTCCCACTGGAGGAGCTCGCCGTGCGCCTGGGCAGCCTCGATCAGCTCGTTCTGGTTCGCGTTGAACAGGGCCTGCGCGGCGGCCGGATCGAGCTTCGACGCCGGACGCAGCCGGGCCGCGAGACCCGCGACCATGGTCTCGACCCTGTCGGTGAGCAGCTGACGCTGGGCGGCCGCGTCGCGGACCTGCCCGACGGAGCGGGCGGTGGAGCCGAAATCGGCGAAGCGCTGGCCCACCTGGCGGAGGCCGGAGCGGTTCAGTCCCGCCTCCTCGAACATGGTCGCGACGTAGCGCGCCTTCGTGGCGGTGTCGGCCTTGCCGAACCGCTTGCCGTAGTCGGTGAGCAGGCGCTTGCCGACGAGCTGGAGCAGCACGTTGTTGTCGCCCTCGAAGGTGACGTAGATGTCGGTGTCGGCGCGCAGCCCGGCGAGCCGGTTCTGGGCCAGGTAGCCGGCGCCGCCGCATGCCTCGCGCGCCTCCTGCAGGATCTCGAGCCCGGCCCACGTGGACAGCGGCTTGAGCGCGGCCGCGCGGGTCTCCAGGTCCTCGCGGATCTCGTCCGCCACCGCCGGGTCGGTGAAGACCCGGTCGAGGTGGGCCAGGAGCTCCTCGTGCGCGAAAGCCATCGCGTAGGTCTGCGCGAGCCGGGGGATGAGACGGCGCTGGTGGCGCTGGTAGTCCATGAGGACGATCTCCTCGCCGGAGCCGCCAGCGAACTGGCGGCGCTGCGTGGCGTAGGTGATCGCGATGTGCAGGGCGAGCTGCGCGGCGCGGGTCGAAGCGCCGTCCAGCATCACACGGCCCTGCACCAGAGTGCCGAGCATGGTGAAGAACCGGCGGCCCGGGCTCGCGATGGAGGAGGTGTAGGCGCCGCCCTCGTCGACGCTGCCGTAGCGGTCGAGGAGGTTCGTGCGCGGCACCCGGACCCCGGTGAAATGCAGCCGGCCGTTGTCGACGCCGTTCAGGCCGCCCTTCAGGCCGTCATCCTCTCCGCCGACGCCCGGCAGGAAGGCGCCCGACTCGTCGCGCAGGGGCACATAGAAGCAGTGCACGCCGTGGTTGACGCCCCGGGTGATCAGCTGCGCGAACACGACGGCGGCCTTGCCGTGCTGGGCGGCGTTGCCGAGGTAGTCCTTCCAGGCCGCGCGGAACGGGGTGTGCAGGACGAAGTCGCCGGTCGACTCGTCGAACGTGGCCGTGGTGCCGATCGAGGCGACATCCGAGCCGTGCCCGGTCTCGGTCATCGCGAACGCGCCCGGGACGTCGAGGGTGAAGGTGCCGGGCAGCCAGCGCTTGTGCTGCTCGTCGTTGCCGAGGAAGTAGATGGCGCTCGCGAACAGGCCCCACTGCACGCCCGCCTTGATCTGCAGGCTGGGGTCGGCGAGCAGGAGCTCCTCGAAGGCCGCGACATTGCCGGTCGGCTGGCCCTCGCCGCCGACGGAGACGGGGAAGCCGGGCACCACCATGCCGCCCTCGACGAGGAGGCCGAGCTGGTGCAGGACGCGCTCCCGGTGCTCCTCCATGCCGAGGCCGTCGACGCGGTGCAGCTGCGGCTGGGTGCGGATCAGGTCGCGGGCGCGCATGCGCTCCGCCGACCAGCGGCCGAGGAGGCGCTCGCCGAGGGCGGCGACATCCACCTTCAGGGCGTCCGGGACCGGGATGACCGGAGCGTCGGACTGTTCGGTCAGAGTGGTCATGGTGAGCTCATTCCCCCTGGTCGTGGCCAGTTTCGTGGCGTGCACCGGCACGGTAGCGCCGTCGGCCGCCGGGTGCCATTCCTTCGTCGCCCAGCCACGAATCCCGCCGCGGTTCCCGGAGGGAAAAGCGAGGGGATCTACAAAACGTCGTGTCGGGTGATCGGCGATGTCCGCCCTCGAGCATCCCGTGGCGGATGAATTCGACGCTCGCTTCGCCCGCGCCTCGATCACCGGGAAGGGAGGGGGGAAACATCCGTACCCCGATCCGAGCGCGGCGATCTTTCGTGTACCCCGAAGCCAGGGCTCCGAGTCGGGCATTATGCCGACAGCGCGCGTCCCCCGTTCTGGGCGTCGCTGCGGGCCGGGATGCCGGGTTACCGTTGCGGCGTGCACGCGCGTGGGGACGCTGCTGCACGCCGGGGGGCGACATGTCGAGCACTGCTGTGCTGTCCCGGAGCGCCGCCCGCCAGGAATGGGACGAGCGCCTCCGGGCGGGACGACGACTCCTCGTCGTCCGCATCACTCTCGTGCTGCTCCTCATCGCCGCCGCGGCCCTCCTTGCCGCGGCATGGTTCTCCGCGCTCACCGCGCCGCCGTCCTTCCTGACACTCGCCCCGGCGGCGCTCGGGACGTACGCCGCCGCCTGCCTGGCGGGCCTCGTGTGGATCCTCTGGGCCGCCGCGCCCGCCATCCCGCCGTCGGTCTGGGTTGAGGCGGAGGGCCTGGACGTGCTCCTGACGGCCACGGGCCGACCGGTGGGCACCGTCGCGGCCGCGATCGAGTCGGCTCGAGCCCTGCGGGGGTGCTCCTCCGTCCTGGTGGTGGACGCTGTCGACCGGGAGGAGGTGCGGCTCGAGGCGGAGGGGGTCGGCGCCGTCTACCGTGCCGGCGGCCGCGCCGAGATCGACGCCGCGGTCGCGGCGACGCAGGGCGAGTACCTCCTCGTCCTCGGTGCCGAGCAGGATGTGCAGCCTGCACTCGTGGAACGCGCGCTGCGCTCCTTCGATGATCCGCGCCTCGCGTTCGTCCGCCTCGGCGGCCGGTCCGCCGCAGCGGCCGTGCTAATTGCGGGACTGGCCGGCCGGCGCGCGCTGCCGTTCGCCGGGACCGCGGTGGTCGTCCGCCGCGACGCCTTCATGCAGCTCGCCATCGCCGGGTACGCGCACGCCGTGGAGAAGTCGGTGCGCCGGGCGCTCAATCGCGCCGATGGCGTGCTCGAGCGAGCTCTCGAGACCGACAGTGGCCGTGAGCCGGTGCTCAGCGCCGCACTCGACACCCTCCGCCGGAGGCTGGCGGAAGCCCGGGCGGCCGTCCGGGCAGGGGAGCCCATCGGGCTCGTCACCTTCGAGCTCCAGCAGGCGGTGTCCCGACTCTCCCGGGATGTCGTCGCCATCCAGCTGCACGCGTCGGTCGTCGACCTCGCCGCGATGAGCGAAGCCGACCTGGTGGGTCTGGCCGCCGAC
>DATCMN010000347.1:0-2816 GCA_036563405.1 Naasia sp.
GCCGGTCAGTGTGGCGACGTCGACGATCACGTCGGGCTGCTCCTCGCTCGCGGCGACGATTCCGTCAGCCATCACGAGGCGGCCTTCGGCGTCGGTGTTGAGCACCTCCACCGTCTTGCCGCCGCGGATGCGGAGCACGTCGTTCGGACGGGCAGCGGAGCCGGACGGCATGTTCTCGGCGATGCACAGCCAGGCGGTGATCCGGACCGGCAGGCCGAGCTTGGCGGCGGCCAGAGTGACGGCGAGCGTCGTGGCCGCGCCGGTCATGTCGTACTTCATCCCGACCATCGACGCCGCCGGCTTGAGGGAGAGTCCGCCGCTGTCGAAGGTGATGCCCTTGCCGACGAACGCGACGTGCGCTGTCGCCCCCGCGGGGGAGTAGGCGACCTTGACCAGGCGGGGCGGCCGGGTCGAGCCGACGCCCACGCCGAGGATGCCGCCGAAGCCGTCCCGCTCGAGCGCCTCCTCGTCCCACTCGGTGAACTCGACGTCGATGCCGTCGGCCAGCTCACGGGCGCGGGCCGCGAGGCTCGCCGGATACAGGTCGGACGGCGGCGTGTTGACGAGGTCGCGGACCGTGGAGACCGCGGTCGCGGAGGCCTCCGCCCGGGCGACCAGGCCGTCGGCGTCCGTGACGGAGGTCAGCACGGTGACGGAGGACGCCGGCGGCTTGGCGCCCTTCTTCGAGTCGACGCGGTAGTCGTCGTAGCTGTACGCGCCGAGCGCCGCGCCTTCGAGGATCGCGAGGGCGTCGTCGGCGGTCGCCGTGGGCAGGGCGAAGGCGAGAGAGGCGGCGCCGCGCAGCTGACGGGTGACGCTGCCGGCCGCGTACCGCAAGCCGTCGGGGCTCGGCTCCGCGCCGCCCAGCCCGATGAGGGCGATGCTCGCCGCGGCGACACCGGACGGTGAGGGGAGGCGGACGAGCTGGTCCTTGCCGCCGGTGACTCCGATCGCCGCCAGGTCCAGCTCGAGGTCGACGCCGTCGACGCGGAGGAGCTCCGGCGCCTCCTCGTTCCCCTGCCGGACCCCGAGGACGAGGACGTCGGCGGTGGCCTCTGCGGGGGGAGTTGCGGACAGGGCGAGCGAGGGGACGGACATGGGACGCAAGCCTAACGAGGCTGCCCGGGCGCTCCCGAGTGGCGGACGCCGGTCCGGCTAGGCGGAGCCCCACCGCCGCAGCAGCTGGCGCTCCAGCAGCCCGACCAGCGCATCCGTCGTCTTGCCGAGGATGCCGAGGAGCAGGATCGCGAGGAACATCCTGTCGATCCGGCCGTTGTTCTGCGAGTCGACCAGCAGGAAGCCCAATCCCATGGACGCTCCGATCAGCTCCGCGGCGACGAGGAAGAGCCACGCCTGGGCCAGGGCGAGACGCAGGCCGGACACGACGCTCGGCAGGATCGAGGGAAGCTGGATCTGGGTGAGCAGCTCCCAGCGCGTCACACCGTAGGCCTCCCCGAGCTCGACGAGGTGCGGATTGACGTGCCGAAGTGCCCCGGCCACCGTCGTGTAGACGGGGAACAGGGCGCCG
Organism: Naasia sp.; assembly: GCA_036563405.1. Classification (GTDB taxonomy): domain Bacteria; phylum Actinomycetota; class Actinomycetes; order Actinomycetales; family Microbacteriaceae; genus Naasia. Next base: position 1,529 of record DATCMN010000347.1, read on the forward strand.
ATCGCGACGAGCACCACCTTCTGGTCCTCGTTGATGCCGAGATAGAGGATGAGCAGGGGCAGCCATGCCAGCGACGGGACCGCGCGGAGGCCGCCGAGAGTCGGGGCGAGGAGGGACGCGCCCCAGCGGGACAGCCCGACGAGGACACCGAGGGTGAGGCCGAGGGTTGCGCCGGACGCGAAGCCGATCAGGACTCGCTGCACGGAGATGGCCACGTACTGGCCGAGCACCCCGCTCGCCGCCATGTCGAGCGCGGCCTGAACAACGCTCGCCGGAGACGGCAGCCGGTAGGCGGGCACGGCGCCGGTCGCCGAGATGAGCTGCCAGAGGGCGAGGAGCGCGAGGGGGAGGATCGCGCCGACGAGCCAGAAGGCCCGGTCGCGACGGCGCCGCGGGGACCGGCCCCCGCCGTCAGCGGGTCCGCCGGTCCCGATGCTCGGCGCCCGGACCGCCCGCGAGCCCAGCTCGACGGGTCCCACCAGATCCTCCACGCGCGTCATCGTCAGCCGATCGTGGACGGGTCGGCGGCCTCGGCGAATCGCGGCTCGAAGAGCGACTCGAGGGCGTCGTCGATCAGGTCCTGGCTCGCGACGTCCTGGGACTCGACGAACACCGGACCGATCACCTCGAGCACGTCGCGCTGTTTGTCGCCCGGGACGCCGTCGACCTCGAGGTTCGTGCGGTCGGCGATCACGGTCGTCGCGATCTCGATGTCGATCTGTGCCGTCTCGGCGAGGATCGCGGCCGTCTCCTCCGGGTTCTCGATCGCGTACTCGCGGGCCTTCTCGTACGCGTCGACGACGAGCTGGGCGAGGTCGGGTGACGCCTCGAGGAACTCCTCGGTCGCGTTGAGGAAGCCGTAGCTGTTGAAGTCGATGTTGTCGTAGATGATCTCCGACCCCGCCTGCTCGACGCTCGTCGACAGCAGCGGATCGAGACCCGACCAGGCGTCGACCGCGCCGGACTCGAGCGCCGCCTTGCCGTCGGCGTGCTGCAGGTTCTGCACATCGACGTCCGCGAGTGTCAGACCGCCTTCCTCGAGCGCCTGCAGGAGGAAGAAGTAGGGGTCGGTGCCCTTCGTGGCGGCTATCGACCTGCCCTTCAGGTCCTCGAGCTCCGTGATGTCGGAGCCTGCCGGCACAAGGATCGCGGACCAGTTCGGCTGCGAGTAGATCTCGATCGTCTGGATGGGGGAGCCGTTCGAGCGGGCCAGCAGCGCGGCGGAGCCGGCGGTCGAGCCCACGTCGATGGCACCGGCGCGCAGCGCCTCGTTGGCCTTGTTGGAGCC
>DATCMN010000352.1:0-4266 GCA_036563405.1 Naasia sp.
GGTCAGCGCCCCGCGGCGCAGGATCGGATGGGGCATGAGACTCCTCGAGTAGACGGATGTGTCTACCCAGCCTCACCCGAGAAGGTAACGAACAGGTAACACGCCCAGGACTCTTGGAGGTCGCGGAGGAGCCGAACGCGATCTACGCGTCCGCGAGCACGATCACCTTGTCCTCCGGCCGGAAGGCGATCGGCTCGCCCTTCCGGGGGTTCACGTGCACGCCGTACGCCGCCTCGCTGTTGCGCGCATCCGCGGCCACGCGGTAGCCGATGGCCGTCTCCCCGCGCCGCTGGGCCGCCTCCAGGACCGTGTAGAAGTCTACGGTCTCCCCCGGCGCGATGTAGCCGGCCGCGTCACGGAGGTAGATCTCGCTGCCCTCGCTCGAGAAGAGGACCGCGAAGAGATCGGTGAGCTTCCGGTTCTCGGACAGCTGCGACAGCATCAGGCTGACCAGCTTCTCGCTCACGATGAAGTCGTCAGCCTTGGTCACCTCCGCCAGCTCGCGGTTGCCGTCATCGAGCATCTCGCTGACCACCGCGAAGTCGGTCTCCGAGCGGTCGGCCATGTCGCGCAGGTGCAGCAGGGTGATGAGAGTTTTCGCATCGGCGCGGTGGACGTCGAGCGTCTCCTTGTACGCGAGCACGATGATGTGGTCGTAGCTGCCCGGGTCGAGCGCCTGCAGCACCGCGCGGCTCGTGGTGTCGCCGCGGCGGTACTCGACGTCCATCCCGGGGAACGACTCGAGCAGCGGCAGCTCCATGTCGGCGACGATGGTCACGAGGGACCCGTCGGCGACGTACTCGCTGAGCTCCCCGAGCATCGTGTGCAGGCGGCTGTTGTAGCCGAGGACCAGGGTGCGCTCCGGGCCGCGGCCGGCGGGCGGGTGATCGCTGATGCGCTGCGGATCGGGCGTTCCCGGCTGTGCGACCCGGATAGTCGAGTCGTCCTCGGCGATGAAGATCAGCTGATCGCCCTGCCCGTAGACGGTGTCGCCGGGAGGATTGAGCAGCACCCGCTCGCCGGACAGGATGCCGATGACGGTGGAGTCGGCGAAGGCCAGCTGAGTGTCGAAGTAGGTGCGGCCCACCAGGGTCGGCTCCGCGGCGAAGTAGATCTCGTCGCCGCCGAAGTCGAGGAGCTCGGTGTAGACGACGCTCAGCCCGCTCTGCCGGCAGCTCTGCACGGTGATGCGGCTGATCAGCTCGTTCGCCAGCACCCAGTACGCCTCGTCGCGGCCCACCAGGCGCGCGGCCTCCAGGTTCGCGACCTCCTGCAGCTCGCCGACGATGTGGTACGGCTCCGCCTTCCGGCGGGGATTGTTGGTGAGGGCCAGCGTGGTGCGGATGACGATGGAGTCAGGGTCCGGCTGGTCCTCCGGCGCGAGCACCACGACGCTGCGGGCGGAGTGCGGGCTGGCGAGCTCCAGGTCGGCCAGGCTCATCGGGTCACCGGTGCGCACCACGATCTTCGTCTTGCCGGTGTTCGGGAGCTGCGTGCGCAGGTCCTCCTCCATCTCCACCTTGTCCCGCTCGGCGAGGATCACGATGGTGGCCCGGCCGCGCGACTCGTTGGCGATGCACAGCTCGGCGACGATCGGGAACACCTTGGAGTTCCAGCCGAGGATCAGCGTGTGATCCTTCTCGAGCACACGGGAGCGGCCCTTCCGCAGCTCCTCGACGCGCGTGTCGAAGGCGCTCGAGATGATGCCGATGAGGCTCGCGACGATCACGACGCCGCCCACGGTGACCACGAGCATCGCGGTGCGGAATCCCCAGCCGGTGTCGCCGCCCATGGTGCCGCTGTCGAGGGTGCGCATCAGGTTGCCCCAGAGCACGTCCCAGAAGTCCAGCGGGCCGTCGGTGGGGAACAGACCGAAGGCCCAGACGACGAGGGCGATGATGGCGATGAACACGACGGTGGCGATCGCGAGGAGCGCCACCAGGGCGATGGTCCCCCGGGCCATCACCCCGTCGAACCAGTAGCGGAAGCGCTCGGCGAGAGTGGGTGTGGTCACGTCCTCATAGTGGTGGACCACCGCGTCCCCTCCGCCGGGGCACGCCGTGCGGTCGCGGCGACCAAGGGTCGTCCTCCGGATGAAGGTTGAGGGCGCTCTACCTGCCCTCAACAGGCTGACCGGCTCTTCAACAGGCTGGAACAGCGTCTTTCGACCTGTTGAAGGGCAGGGCGTCCTGTTGAGGGCGAGAGAGGAGAGCCGAACGGGCCGTGATCAGTCGAGGGCGGCGCGTGCCCGGCGACGGAGGGACCGGAACTGAGCCCGCAGCTTGGCGCTGAGCGGCGGCACCTCGGTGATCGGGTCCTCGATCGCCTCGCCGCGGTACAGGTGCTCGAACACGTCGAGGGTCGTCTCGATGTCGTGCGGCTCGATGAGGCGCAGTGACGCGTTCTTCATGACGAGCAGTTCCTCCTCCGGCAGGCGGAGCACGCGCTCCAGCCGGTCGGCGAGCGCGGGCACGTCGCCGGGCGGGAAGAGGTAGCCGTTCTCCCCGTCGCGCACCAGGTGCGGCAGTGCCATCGCGTCGGCGGCGACCACGGGGAGACCGGAGGCCATCGCCTCCATGGTCGCGATGCTCTGCAGCTCGGCGATGCTCGGCATGGCGAAGACGGTGCCCTCGCTGAGCGTGTGGCGGAGCTTCGCGTCGCTGACGCGGCCGTGGAAGGTGACGCGCTCGCGGATGCCGAGCCGGGTGGCCTGCGCCTCGAGCGGTCGGCGCTGGTCGCCGTCGCCGACGATGTCGACCTTCACGTCGAGGTCGGCCGGCAGGGTGGCGACGGCGTCGAGGAGGCGGTCCAGCTGCTTCTCCGGGGCGACACGGCCCACGAAGACGATCCGGTTCTCGGTGCGCGGCTCGAAGTTCGGCGTGTAGTCGGCGGCACGGATGCCGCAGGAGACCGCGTGCACGTACTCGAGGCCGGTCATCAGCTCGAGGTAGTCGGCGGCCTTGCGGGTCGGCGACGTGATCTCGGCCGCACGGGAGAGGATGCGCCGCGCGTCCTTCCAGGTCAGCTTCACCGCGAACGGCCAGATCAACTTCGGCAGGCCGCTGAACTCGATGAGGTTCTCGGGCATGAAGTGGTTGGTGGCCACGATCCGGATGCCCATCTTCATGGCCTCCGTCGACGCCCCGCGACCGGTGACGAGGTGCGACTGGATGTGGAGCACATCCGGCTTCACCGTCTCCAGGATCCGCTTGGTGTTCGCGTTGATGCGCCACGGATAGGGGAACCGGATCCAGTCGTGCAGCGGCCAGCGCATGCTGAGCAGGCGGTGCACGGTGACCAGCTGGCCGCCGTGCTGCTCCTGCACGGAGCTGGCCTTGTACTTGCGGGCCTGCGCGATGACGTGCACGTCGTGACCGCGCTCCGCGAGGCCGGCGGCGAGCCGCTCTGCGAAGTTCGCAGCTCCGTTCACATCCGGCGGGAACGTGTCGCACGCGATGAGCACGGTGAGGCGCTCACCTGCGGAATTGGGGAGTTCGATCGGTCTTCCTTGCGTTGCCTGCAGCGGACAAGAGGGAGTCTCGGGCGCCCCCACGCTACCGCACGGCCTCGGCGAGCCCGGAAACAGTGTCGCGAGCCGCCGGAACGCGGATCAGTGGCGGGACTGCGGGTGGTTCCTCGCGAGGTCGAACACGCCGACCACCGCGATCACGCCGGCGATGATGAAGGCGACGACCGCGTACCACGGCGCCGCCGACGCCTCCCCCAGCACGATGACGCCGATGCCCACCGCGACGAGCGGGTCGACCACGGTGAGGCCCGCGATGACGAGGTCCGGCGGGCCCGCCGAGTAGGCCGTCTGCACGAAGTATGCGCCGAGCCCGGCGGCGGCCAGCAGTCCGGCGAGGCACGTGAGGGTGAGCCACTCGAAGTCGCCCTGCACGATGCGATTGATGACGACCTTCGCGAGAGTCGCCACGAAGCCGTAGAGGACGCCCGCCGCGAGGATGTAGAAGACGGCCTTGAACTTGTGCTTGAGCGCGATGAAGGCGCCGCCGAAGCCCGCGAGGACGACGGCGAGGATGATGAGGATCGTGATCAGCTGACTGTCGGCGATCCTGCGGTCGACGGCCACGAACGCGGCGATCGTCACGAACAGGCCGACGCCGCCCACACAGAGCGCGACGGCTCGCACCGACCGGCGGTTCAGGTTCACCCCGCTGATCCTGGCGTTCACGATCGCCGTGACCACGAGCGCGATGGCGCCGAGCGGCTGCACCACGATGAGCGGGGCGAAGCGCAGGCTCG
>DATCMN010000354.1:0-3347 GCA_036563405.1 Naasia sp.
CTCGGCCTTGGTGAGCTTGGAGCCCGCGCCCGGTCCGGCGGCGACGAAGTCCGTCTTCTTCGAGACGGAGTTGCCGGCCTTGCCGCCCGCGGCGAGGATCGCCTCCACCGCCCCCTCGCGGCTGAAGCCTTCGAGCGCTCCTGTCGGCACCACGGTGATCCCGGAGAGGATGCCGCCCTCGACGACCGCGGCGCCCGGCCCGGGGTGACCGGGAGTGGCGAGCTGGACTCCCGCTGCCGCCCACCGCTCGAGGATCTCCTGATGCCAGTCCACCGCGAACCAGTCGAGCAGCGCGTCGGCGATGATCGGCCCGACACCGGGCACGGCGGCGAGCTCGTCGCGGGTCGCCGATCGCATCGCGTCGATCGCACCGAAGTGGGTGGCGAGCGCTCGGGCGGCCACCGGCCCCACGTGCCGGATGGAGAGCCCGACGAGGAAGCGCCACAGCTGCTGGGTCTTCGCCTTCTCCAGGTTGGCGAGCAGGTCGAGCGCGGCCCGGCTCGGCTCGCCGTTCTTCTTCTGGTACGGCGCCACCAGCTTCACTGCGCCGTCGACTGTCCTCGGGAGCCCGGTCTCCGGGTCGCGGACCGCGACGCGGATGGGCAGCAGGTCGTCGAGCGTCAGTTCGAACAGGCCCGCCTCCGTCTCGAGCGGGGGCACCTCGGGCACCGTCGGCTGGGTGAGCGCGAACGCGCCGACCTCGCCGAGGGCCTCGATGTCTAGGGCACCGCGCGATCCGATGTGCTCGACGCGGCCGCGCACCTGGGCCGGGCAGGCCCGCGCGTTCGGGCAGCGCAGGTCGGCGTCGCCCTCCTTGGCCGGCCTCAGCGGCGTGCCGCACTCGGGGCAGTTCGCCGGCATCACGAATTCGCGCTCGGTGCCGTCGCGCAGCTCCACCACGGGGCCGAGGACTTCGGGGATCACGTCGCCGGCCTTGCGCAGCACGACGGTGTCGCCGATCAGCACGCCCTTCGCCTTCACGACGTCCTGGTTGTGCAGCGTCGCCTGGCGCACCGTGGAGCCTGCCACGTGCGCAGGAGTCATCACCGCGAACGGGGTGGCACGGCCGGTGCGGCCCACGGAGACGACGATGTTCTCGAGCTTCGTGTGCACCTCCTCCGGCGGGTACTTGTAGGCGATCGCCCACCGGGGGGCGCGGCTGGTGGCACCCAGCTCGACGTGCAGGTCGAGGTCGTCCACCTTGACCACCACGCCGTCGATCTGGTGCTCGACGCCGGAGCGGTTGTCGCCGTACCGCTTGATGTACTCGGCCACCTCGCCGAGAGAGTCGAACACGGCGAAGTGCGACGAGATGGGCAGTCCCCATTCGGCGAGCAGGCCGTACACCTCGGACTGGGCGGTGACCGGTGTCTCCCGCTCGATCTCGCCGACCGGCCACGCGCCGATGCCGTGCACGAGCATCCGGAGGCGGCGGATCCTGTCGCGCATGAGCTCGAGGCGCTCGGCGCTCTTGCCCTCCTCCTTCTGTCGCAGCGAGCCGCTCGCCGCGTTGCGCGGGTTCGCGAAGACGCGCTCTCCGGCCTCGGCCTGCTTGGCGTTGAGATCGTCGAAGGCGGCGACGGGGAAGAAGATCTCGCCGCGGATCTCGACGAGGTCGGGGTGCCCGGTGCCGGCCAGCCGCTCGGGGATGGTGCCCATGGTGAGGACGTTCTGGGTGACGTCCTCCCCGATCACCCCGTCGCCGCGGGTGGCCGCCGTGACGAGGACGCCGCGCTCGTAGCGGAGGTTGATGGCGAGGCCGTCGATCTTCAGCTCCGTGAGGTAGCGGACGGCGGACCGGCCGGCGTCGCGCTCGACCTTCGCCGCCCACGCCTCGAGCTCCTCGCGACTGAACACGTTGTCGAGGCTCAGCATGCGCTCGGCGTGCTCGACCGGCGCGAAGAGGGTCGTCTCGGCGCGACCGCCGACCGTCTGGGTGGGACTGTCCTGCTTCCGGAGCTCGGGGTGCTCCTCCTCGAGCGCCTCCAGCCGGCGCACCAGCGCGTCGTACTCCTCGTCGGAGGCCGTCGAGGAGTTGCCGCCGTAGTACTCCTCGCGCAGCTGGAGGATCCGGGCCGTCAGGCGCTCCACCTCGCCGGCGGCGTGCTCCAGGTCCGGGCGCGCCTCGGGCAGCGCGGCGTCCGCGATGTCGCTCACGCCTCGAGTCTGGCAGGAACCGCCGACACGGTCCTGTCGATGGTGCACTGACCGAGGACCCGGGTGCCGCGGTAGAGCACCGCCGTCTGGCCGGGCGCCACTCCGAGCAGCGGGGCGTCGGGCGTGACGACCAGCTCGCCTCCCTGCAGCACCGCCGACGCGGGCTCCGGGTCCGAGTGCGCGCGGATCTGGACATCGCAGCCGAACGGCTCGGCGGGGTCGAAGCCGAGCGGTCCGGTCCAGGTGTACCGGGCGCCCGCTAGTTCCGCGACGGCGAGCGCCTCCCGCGGTCCCACCACCACCTCGTTGGTCTTCGGGCGCACCTCCAGCACGAACCGGGGGCGGCCGTCGGGCGCGGGAGTGCCGATCCGCAGCCCGCGGCGCTGGCCGACGGTGTAGGAGAGGGCCCCGTCGTGCCGGCCGAGCCGCTCCCCCGCCCCGTCGACGATGTCGCCGGGCACCAGCTCGACCCGCTCGCTCAGCCAGCCTCGGGTGTCGCCGTCGGAGATGAAGCAGATGTCGTGGCTGTCCGGCTTCTTCGCCACGGCGAGCCCGCGCGCGGCCGCCTCCTCGCGCACGAGCGCCTTCGATGGCGTGGCGCCGAGCGGGAACAGCGAGTGCGCGAGCTGCTCCGGGGTGAGCACGCCGAGGACGTAGGACTGGTCCTTCGCCTCCGCCGAGGCCCGGTGCAGCTCCGGGGAGCCGTGCGGGCCCGTGGCGACCGTCGCGTAGTGGCCGGTGCAGAGGGCGTCGAAGCCCAGCTCGATCGCCCGCTCGAGAAGAGCGGCGAACTTGATGCGCTCGTTGCAGCGCATGCAGGGGTTCGGGGTGCGGCCGGATGCGTACTCCGCGACGAAGTCGCCGACGACGTCCTCGGCGAAGCGCGCCGAGAAGTCCCACACGTAGAAGGGGATGCCGATGCGATCGGCGGCCCGCCGGGCGTCCATCGCGTCCTCGATGGTGCAGCAGCCGCGGCTGCCCGTGCGCAGCGTCCCCGGCATCCGGCTGAGCGCCAGGTGCACGCCCACCACGTCGTGTCCGGCGTCCACCGCGCGCGCCGCGGCCACCGCGGAGTCGACTCCGCCGCTCATCGCCGCCAGAACGCGCATCAGGCGATTCTAGAACGGCCTCGTCCGCCTCCCCACGGCGGCCGCGATGGTGACCGTCGCGCGGTGTGAGCACCTGTCGCG
>DATCMN010000365.1:0-9007 GCA_036563405.1 Naasia sp.
TCGCCGCGGCCCTGCTCCTCGGTCAGCTGCCGGGGCCGATTCAGCTGGTCGGCGCGCTCGTGCTGCTCGCGGGCATCGCGCTCGTGCTGAGGGACGGGGGCTCGTCCGCACGGCGCAGCATCCCGGCCCACAGCATCACGCCCGTCACCGCGATGAGCGCGGTGCCGAGCACGGCGTCGCCGACCCCGGCGAACTGGTCGAGGTCGATCACCGCGTCGAAGTCGCGCGCCAGGGCCGCGAAGGCGAGGACCGTGACGCCGAAGAGGCTGTTGGCGAGGAACAGCAGCACGCGCGACGGCACCGGGTAGGACGCGGAGCCGGTGTGGGTGCTGTCCGCGCCGGTGACGAACCCCCACAGGAAGCCGAGCAGCACGAACGCCACGACGCTCGCGCCGAGGAGGGCGCTCAGCGGATTCGCGAGCACTTCGCGCCAGGCGGCGGCCTCCGCGAGCAGGAGCGCGACGCAGAGCGAGGCGAGCTCCGCCGGGCCCAGGCGTCGGCGGACGACGAGCACCACGGCCAGCACGAGCGAGCCTGCGGTCAGCAGCACGGACGCCGCCTCCGACGACCATGTGCCGTCGACGCCGAGCAGGGCGGGGATGCTCGTCGCCCCGACGATCAGGCCGAAGGCGAGGAGCAGCTCCGGTGCCCCGCGCCGCCCCCGCCGGGCCAGGACGAGGGAGAGCGCGACCAGCCCGACCGCGAGCAGGGCGCGGAGCACGAGCGTGACCGTGGTGCTCGACAGCACGCCGACGGCCGCTCCGGCGAGCACCGCGGGGGTCATGCCGCCGCCCCAGTTCATGACCACCTGTGCCGCGAGCAGCAGCACGGTCACCGGGATGAGCAGGGCGGTCACCGCTGCCGCGACGGGCAGCACCAGTCCGCCAACGGCGCCGAGCGCCTCCTCCGGCGTCGCCGGACGGCCCCGGCGACGGGCGACCCACAGCGCCGCCGTGCCGGCGACCAGCAGCCCGAACAGCACGCCCGTGCCGATCAGCTCCTCGGGCGGCGCGGCCGCCGCGCTCCCGGTGAGGTAGCGGAACGCCGTCTCGGCGACGAGCCACACGGCGAGGATCAGGAACGCGACGCGCAGGAGCGGCAGCGCCCGCGCGCTCGGCGCGCCGCCCGCCGTCCCGCCCCGCCCGCGCAGCGACGCGACCACCGCGAACGCGGCGGCGATGGCGAACTCCGCGACAGCGACGCCTGCCGCCATCGCGGCGGGGGCTGCGAGGCTGCCGAGGGCGCCCATCAGGATGTTGGCGGTCGGCGGGCCGAAGTCGATGCCGAACGGCAGGCTGTGCGCCGCGACGCGCGCGAGCACGACGACGGTGGTGATTCCGAGGAGCCCGAGGACGACCGCGAACTCCGCCCAGCGGAACGGGTGCCGGTGCCGGAGGACGAGGAGGACCACGAGCGCCGCCAGCGCGACGACGGACACGATCTTGCCCGGCGTGAGCAGCTCGAAGTCGAGGCCCTCGCCCGTGTCCATGCCGCCCAGGTAGAGCAGCAGCAGTCCGGTCAGGGCTGTGATCGGGACGGCGGCCAGCCAGCGCAGGTGCAGGGCCGCCGTCTGCAGCAGGGCGGCGGAGAGCACGATGAGGACGAAGAAGATCGGCAGCAGCGCCCGGGGGAGGGAGAACGCCGACGCGCCGTTCGACAGGGAGAGCGGCAGGACGGCCCGCAGGAGCGGGGACGTGACGACGAGCGCCACGGCGAGGACGAACGCGACCGAGGCGCAGGCCACGATGGTGCGCAGCCCCACCGGCCAGCCGGTGTCCCGCAGCCGGCCGCTGCGGATGGGGTCGACGAGGAGGCGGGCCGCGAAGCGGGCGGCGCCGGCGCGGATCCGGCCAGTCGACGTGATCGCGGTCGTCATCGGAGCGTCACTCGCCAGAGCTCGAAGGCGGGACCGACGACGACGGCCCGATCGTCCGTGGCCAGCAGCCGGGGATCGGCGGGATCCTCGCTGTCCGGCAGGGCCCAGTCGCCCTCCAGTTCGCCATCGGCGGTGTACAGAGCCACGGTGCGGCCCCGGAGGGTGAGCAGTGCGTCGGTCCCGGCAGCTGTCGCCGTCGAGGCGCCGGGTGCGGTCCACGATTCGGCGCCGTCCGCCGCCCCGAACCGAACGGTCTCCTCGTCGGTCACCACGGTCACGCCGTCCTTGGCCGGCACCACGGCGCGGACCAGCCCGGTCGCCACCCCCTGCCACCTGGTCTCGCCGGTCCGGGCGTCGAGGGCGAGGATGTCGCCGTCCTCGGTGGCGAGGTAGGCGAGCAGCGGCTCGGAGTCCGCGGGGCTCGCTCCGAGCGCAGCCGACATCCCGGCGTCTGACCGCCAGCGAAGCTCGCCCGTGCGGGCGTCGAGTCCGCTCACCCGGCCGCGCTCGTCCGTCACGACCACTGTGTTCCCGACCGTGGTGAGGGCGCCCCGGGTGTCGGCGCCCAGGGACGCCGCCCACACCTCGCGTCCGTCCTCCGCAGCGAGGCGCACGATTGTCCCCGCGCGCGTGGCGACGAGCACGTCGTCCGACGCGGGAGCCGCGGCCGCCGGGGTGAGGGCCAGGTCGTCCCCGGTCCAGCTCCAGAGCCGCCGTCCTCGTTCGTCGTAGGCGCGGACTGCGCGGTCCTGGGTCGCGGCGACCACCAGGTCGCCCACCGCCGCCACCGTCGCGATGGTGCCGCCCGGGTGGGCGCTCCAGGCGAGGACGGCGCGGTCCTCCTCCTGTCGCCAGGCGAGCAGGTCGTCGCCGTGCTCATTGGGGGTCACTACCAGGCCGTCCGGGGTCAGCGCAGGCGCGGTCGTCAGGGAGCCGACGCGGACCGTGTCGCCGAAGAACGGGTCGGCGACGACGGCGTCCATCGCCTCCAGTCGCCCGGGGGAGCGGGTCGACGTGCCCGCGGATACCTCTGAGCCGCCGGGCGCGGACTGCGGCCGCGGCAGCCGGGCGCCGGGATCGACCACCGACCCGACCGGCTCGCCGTTCTGCTCGCCCGTCGAGAACACCGCGCCCTGCCCGGGGCACCAGACGGAGGTGTCCGTCGTCGTCACGAGGACGCCCTCGCCGGGCTGGGAGAAGGTGAGCGTGCCGTCGACGCGCAGGCAGCCGGCGGGCGGATCGAACTCCTCGCCGTCGGCGCCGGTCAGCCGCTCGTCCGCGACCGACGCCTCGAAGTCGGAGTCGAAGGTGATGGCGCCGTCGCCGAGCGCGGAGCCGCTGCTCGACCAGGTGCTGCCCGGGGCGACGTCGTCGGGCAGCATCAGCAGGCCGGGTTCGAAGGTGAAGCCGATGGACCCGCCCCACGAGGCGACCTGGCGGAGGCCGTCGTCGCCGAGCACGTAGAGGTCCTGGAACTGCTCGTCCGCGGTGGAGGTGAGCTGCCGCCAGTAGGAGGCACTCGAGACTGCCGCGTTCCCGACGGAGCCGATCACCGCGGCGTTGACCGAGTCGGGACCGGTGAGGGCACCGATGGCGCCCACGACCCGCGCGTGCTCGACTGCGCGCACGGTGCCGTCCTGCAGCCTGTAGCGCGACGCGTCGCCGTCGTCGGGGACGAAGCGCGCGGCCGCCCCGCCCGGCCCCGACGAGAACGGCTGATCCAGAGCGAACAGGCTCCCGGTCAGGGCGAGCAGCAGCGCGGGCACCGCGACCGCCGCGAGACGGCCCCGCGCGGGGCGCGGACCGGGCGGCGTCGTGCTCACGGCCGCTAGCGTAGAGGCGAGGGTCGGGGCGACTGCGGAACCGCAGGCGGTCTGCAACGACACTGCAACGCCGACCGGCGCTCGGATCGCCCGACAGGGCGCGCTTCTCGCATAGGATGGAACCCCGTGGCAGACGCGTTCGGCAAGAACCAGCAGGGCATCACCAAGCACATCTTCGTCACGGGCGGTGTTGTCTCCTCCCTCGGCAAGGGACTGACGGCTGCGAGCCTCGGTCATCTCCTCACCGCGCGAGGCCTCCGGGTGAAGATGCAGAAGCTCGACCCGTACCTCAACGTGGACCCGGGCACCATGAACCCGTTCCAGCACGGCGAGGTCTTCGTGACCGACGACGGCGCCGAGACCGACCTGGACATCGGGCACTACGAGCGGTTCCTCGACATCAACCTGGACGCGGCGGCGAACGTCACCACCGGCCAGATCTACTCGCGGGTGATCGCGCGCGAGCGCCGCGGCGAGTACCTGGGCGACACCGTGCAGGTCATCCCGCACATCACCGACGAGATCAAGCGGCGGATGCGCCAGCAGGCGACCGGCGCGGCCGAGTCCGGCGAGGCCGCACCCGACGTGATCATCACCGAGGTCGGCGGCACTGTCGGCGACATCGAGTCGCAGCCGTTCATCGAGGCCGCCCGTCAGGTGCGCCACGAGCTGGGCCGCAGCAACGTGTTCTTCGTGCACGTTTCCCTCGTGCCCTACATCGGCCCGTCCGGCGAGCAGAAGACCAAGCCCACCCAGCACTCGGTCGCCGCTCTGCGCTCGATCGGCATCCAGCCGGACGCGCTCGTGCTGCGCTCCGACAGGCCGGTCACCGACGGCGTGAAGCGCAAGATCGCGCTGATGTGCGACGTGGACGAGGCCGCCGTGGTCAACGCCGTCGACGTGCCGAGCATCTACGAGATCCCCAACATGGTGCACCGCGAGGGGCTGGACTCGTACATCATCGACGCGCTCGGCCTCGCCGCCTCCGCCGACGTGGACTGGAGCTCGTGGGACGAGCTCCTGCGCACCGTGAAGGACCCCGCCCACGAGGTGACGATCGCCCTCGTCGGCAAGTACGTGGACCTGCCGGACGCCTACCTCTCGGTCACCGAGGCGCTGAAGGCCGGCGGATTCGCGAACCGCGCCAAGGTGGTACTCCGGTGGGTGCCGAGCGACGAGTGCCAGACCGCCGAGGGCGCGGCGCGCAACCTGGGCGACGTCGACGGCATCTGCATCCCGGGCGGCTTCGGCGTGCGCGGCATCGAGGGCAAGCTCGGCGCGCTGCGCTTCGCCCGCGAGAACGACATCCCGACCCTGGGCCTCTGCCTCGGCCTGCAGTGCATGGTCATCGAGTACGCCCGCAACGTCACGGGCCTCGACGGTGCCTCCTCCTCCGAGTTCGACCCGGACACCGCGTTCCCGGTGATCGCGACGATGGCGGAGCAGGTCGACATCCTCGCGGGCGGCGACCTCGGCGGCACCATGCGCCTCGGCCTCTACACGGCGGCGCTCGCGGAGGGCTCGCTCGCCGCCGAGCTGTACGGGGGACCGGAGGCCGTCGAGCGCCACCGCCACCGGTACGAGGTGAACAACCGCTACCGCGAGCAGATCGCCGGGTCGGGCCTCGCCTTCTCCGGCACGTCGCCGGGCGGCGAGCTCGTCGAGTTCGTCGAGCTGCCCCGGTCCGTGCACTCGTTCTACATCGGCACCCAGGCGCACCCCGAGCTGCGGTCCCGGCCGAATCGTGCGCACCCGCTGTTCCGCGGGCTCGTGAAGGCGGCGCTCGACCGGCAGGCGTCGAGCCGGCTGTTCGACGTCCCGTCCGAGGACGGCGACACCGTGCCCCAGTCGGTCGACGCCTGATGGCGGAACAGGCCGCGGAGCCGCTGCGGGACGAGCCACAGTCGGTGGAGGTCGTCGAGCGCGAGGTCGCCTTCGAGGGCATGGTGTGGGACGTCGTGCGCGAGAAGTTCGCGTACAACTCGGAGACGATCACCCGCGAGTTCGTCGACCACACCGGTGCGGTGTCCGTGCTCGCGATGGACGACGACGAGCGGATCCTCCTCATCCGCCAGTACCGGCACCCCGTCCGCTCCCGCGAATGGGAGATCCCGGCCGGCCTGCTGGACGAGGAGGGGGAGCCCGCGCTCGCCGCCGCCCAGCGGGAGCTCGCCGAGGAGGCGGACCTCGCGGCCCGCGACTGGCACGTGCTCGCCGAGTTCCTCAACTCGCCCGGCGGCAGCAACGAGGCGATCCGCATCTACCTCGCTCGCGGCGTCAGTGCGGTGCCCGCCTTCGAGCGGACGGGCGAGGAGGCCGACATCGAGGTGCGCTGGGTGCCGCTCGACGAGGCCCTGGCGGCGGTGCTCGCGCGCCGCATCCAGAACCCGTCGACCGTCATCGCGGTGCTCACCGCCGCCGTCCTCCGCGGAAGGGGATGGCAGGGCCTGGCCTCGGCCGACGAGCCCTGGAATCGGCACCCCACCCTCGGCTCCGGCGACTGGTGATCCGCTTCCGCCGATGAGCCCGCATCGATGAGCCGCTGCCGATGAGCCCGCGCCGATGAGTCGCTGCGGATGACGCCGGAAGCGGCCGTCGCGGGCTACCTGCGGCACGTCTCCATCGAGCGCGGGCTCGCGGCGAACACCGTCGCCGCCTACCGCCGCGACCTCGACGCGTACTGCGCCTTCCTCGCCGCGCGCGGCATCGTCGACGTTGCCCAGGTGCGGACCGTGGACGTCGCCGACTTCTCCGCCGAGCTGAGCGGCCCGGACGGCACGGCCCGGCGTGCGTCGTCGGTCGGCCGCATGCTGTCCTCGGTGCGGGGGCTGCACCGCTTCCTCGTCGACGACAGGGTGGTGGACTCGGATCCCGCGGGCGAGGTCGCCCCGCCGAAGCTCGGGCTCCGCCTGCCGAAGGCGATAGGCGTCGACGAGATGCAGGCGGTGCTCGACGCCGTCCAGGGAGAGGAGCCCGTCGCGCTCCGGGACCGCGCCCTCCTCGAGCTGCTCTACGCGACGGGCGCGCGGATCGGCGAGGTGGTCGGACTCGACGTCGACGACGTCGCCGCCGAGGACGGCGTGGTGCGGCTGTCCGGCAAGGGCGGCAAGGAGCGGATCGTCCCGGTCGGCAGCTACGCCCGGGCCGCGATCGAGGAGTACATGGTGCGGGTCCGGCCCGACTGGGCGGGACGCGGCGCTGCCACGCCCGCGCTGTTCCTCGGCCCGCGCGGCGGCCGGGTCTCCCGGCAGACGGCGTGGCTGATCATCCGCGCGGCGGCCGACCGGGCGGGCCTCGAGAAGCAGATCTCGCCGCACACGTTCCGGCACTCGTTCGCCACCCACCTGCTCTCGGGCGGCGCCGACGTGCGCGTCGTGCAGGAGCTGCTCGGCCACTCCTCCGTGTCGACGACGCAGATCTACACCCTGGTCACCGCCGACACCCTGCGGGACATGTACCTCACCGCGCACCCGCGGGCACGCTGAGCCAACCTTCGATCAGCCCTTGACCCCCGGGAACCGCCGACACGCGCCCGAGCCCCCGGCGGGGCGGGAACCCGCTCCTACACTCGAAACGCGGGACCGCCGGTCCTGGAGCAATTCGAGCGAGGGACGTCGGGAGACGCACATGACAGACGCACTGGCGCTGGCGCCCGAGGCCACCGAATCCCTGGAGTCCACGGGGGCCATCGAGGTCCTCAAGGGCCCCACCGGGCGCGACATCCGGGAGTTCCCGGAGCCCGCGCCGCTGCGCGGTCACGGCCCGGCCCGCATCATCGCCCTGTGCAACCAGAAGGGCGGCGTCGGCAAGACGACGACCAGCATCAACCTCGGCGCAGCGCTCGCCGAGTACGGCCGCAAGGTCCTCGCCATCGACTTCGACCCGCAGGGCGCGCTGTCCGCCGGCCTCGGGGTGCCGACCCACGACGTCGTCACCATCTACGACCTGCTGATCGGCACCGTCCGCGACCCGTTCGAGGCGATCCAGCCCACGACGATCGTGGGCCTCGACGTCATCCCCGCCAACATCGACCTCTCCGCCGCCGAGGTGCACCTCGTCAACGAGGTGGCCCGCGAGCAGACCCTCGCCCGGGTGCTGCGGCGCGTCGTCGACGCGTACGACGTCATCCTCATCGATTGCCAGCCGTCGCTCGGCCTGCTCACCGTCAACGCCCTGTCCGCCGCGCACGGCGTACTCATCCCGCTCGAGTGCGAGTACTTCGCGCTGCGCGGCGTCGCGCTCCTCGTGGAGACCATCGAGAAGGTCAAGGACCGGCTCAACCCGGTGCTCGAACTCGACGGCATCCTGCCCACCATGTTCGACTCCCGCACCCTGCACGGGCGCGAGGTGCTCGACCGCGTGGTCGAGGCGTTCGACGACAAGGTGCTCGACTCGGTGATCAGCCGCACCGTCAAGTTCCCGGACGCGTCGGTGGCCGGGATCCCGGTGATCTCGTTCGCTCCGGAGCACAGCGCCGCGAAGGCGTACCGGCAGCTCGCCCGCGAGCTCGTCGCGCGTGGCGCCGTCGCCTGAGGCGGACCAGGTCGACGAGACCGCGCAGCCCGGCGAGGCCGGGCCGGCCGGGTTCTCCGTCCGGGTCGGGGACTTCGACGGTCCGTTCGACCTGCTGCTGACCCTCATCACCAAGCGCCGCCTCGACATCACCGAGGTGGCGCTCTCGGCGATCACCGACGAGTTCCTCGCCTACCTGCGCGGGCTCGACACCGACAGCGAACTGGATGAGGCCAGCGAGTTCCTGGTCGTCGCCGCCACCCTGCTCGACCTGAAAGTCGCCGGGCTGCTGCCGCAGGGCGAGCTGGTCGACGCCGAGGATGTGGCCCTGCTGGAGGCCCGCGACCTGCTGTTCGCGCGGCTGCTGCAGTACCGGGCGTTCAAGGAGGCGGCCACCTGGTTCGCCGACTCGATCACGCGGGAGACGAGCCGGCACTACCGGGCGGTGCGGCTGGAGGAGAAGTACCGCAGCACGCCCGACGAATTCGTGTGGCGGACCACCGCTGCGGAGCTCGCCGCCCTCGCCGCGCTCGCCCTCGCGCCGAAGGAGCTGCCCTCCGTCGCCACCGAGCACCTGCACGCGCCACGCGTCAGCATCCGGGAGCAGGCGGCCGTCGTCGTCGCGCTGCTGCTGCGCGGCGAGCCCATCACCTTCCGCCGTCTGATCGCCGGCGCGGACGCCCCCGGCGTGGTCATCGCGCGCTTCCTCGCCGTGCTCGAGCTGTACCGTAATGAGGCGCTCGCCTTCGAGCAGCTCGAGCCGCTCGGAGAGCTGACCCTCCGCTGGACGGCCGAC
>DATCMN010000366.1:0-1988 GCA_036563405.1 Naasia sp.
CTGGAGATCTCGGCCGCCCACGCGGGCGGCAACGTGGTCATCAGCGTCCGCGACGACGGCCACGGCATCGACCCCGCGAAGGTCGCCCGCAAGGCGGTCGAGCGAGGCCTGATCACCGCCGAGCAGGCCGAGTCGATCGACCAGGCGCGCGCGGCCGAGCTGCTCTTCGCGCCCGGCTTCTCGACCGCCGAGACGACGAGCGACATCTCGGGCCGCGGCGTCGGGATGGACGCCGTGCGCACGACGATCCGCGAGCTCGGCGGCGACGTCAGCTTCATCTCCGAGCTCGGCAAGGGCACGACCGCGCAGATCCGCCTGCCCCTCACGCTGGCGATCATGTCGGCGCTGCTCATCGAGGTCGGCGACGAGCCGTACGCCGTCCCGCTGGAGCGCGTCGAGCGCACCGTCCGCCTCGAGGACCACGCGGTCCGCTCGGTGGCCGGCTCGCGCATGCTCGTCATGCGCGACGACGTCTTCCCGCTGCTCGACGCCGGCGAGGCGCTCGGGCGCGGCCTGGCGGCCGGCGGCGACCACGCCGTGATCGTCACCTCCGGGGAGCGCACCATGGCGCTCGCCGTCAACAAGCTCGTCGGCCAGCGGGAGCTCGTGACGCGCCCGCTGCCGCCCGACGTGTCCGACCGAGCCGCCGTGTCCGGCGGCGCCGTCCTGTCCAGCGGCGACATCGCCCTGATCGTCGACTGCGACGCGCTGGTGCCCTCCGCGGGCCTGGCCGTGGCTGCCTGAGGGGAACTCCACCAATGCCCACCAAGTACACCGACATGCAGCTCGACGCCCTGCGCGAGCTGGCCAACATCGGCTCCGGCAACGCCGGCACCGCCCTCTCGGGCATGCTTGGCCACCCGGTCGACATCAGCGTCCCGGCCGCCAGCGCGCTGCCGCTCGCGGACGCCGTCGAGGCGGCCGGCGACCCGGAGGCCGAGGCCGTCGGCGTCGTGCTGCCCATCTTCGGCGACCTCGACGCGACCGTGCTGCTCCTCTTCCCGCCCACCGACGAGGCCACCCTCTGCGGGCTGCTCGGCGTCGAGCCGGGCACCGAGGACGGCCGCGGCGCGCTGGGCGAGATCGGCAACATCCTCGGCTGCTCGTACATCAACTCGCTGGCCGCGATGACCGGCCTGGAGATCGAGCCGCGCCCGCCGGAGACCGTCGCCGACATGGTCGGCGCGATCGTCGCCTCCGTGCTGGCCGTGCAGGCCGACCAGACGAACTACGCGCTGCTCATGGACTCCCGGCTGATGGTCGAGGGCCAGGCCTGCGAGCTGACGTTCCTGCTTCTCCCGAGCCTCGAGGGGATCGACGAGCTGCTGACCCGCCTGGGGATGGCGTGAGGCCCTGCGGGCCCCTGAGCGCTGAGGCCTCGTGCTGATGTCCCCGTCGATCGCGACCGCGCAGGAGCTCATGGTCCGCATGGGCGAGCTGCACACGTCGGCCTCGGCCGGCGACGTGCTGGTCTCCATCGGCCTCGGGTCGTGCATCGGCCTCGCGCTCGTCGACGCGCGCCGCCCGATCGTGGGCCTGGCGCACATCATGCTGCCGACGGCCGACGAGCAGTGCGGGCCGAAGGCCAAGTTCGCCAACTTCGCGGTGCCCCACCTGCTGGCCGAGGTCCGCCGCCTCGGCGCCGTGCGCCCGCACGCGATCCTCGCGGGCGGCGCCCAGATGTTCTCCTTCAGCGGCGAGGGCGGCGGCAACATCGGCGCCCGCAACGAGGAGGCCGTCCGCGACGCGCTGAAGGCCGAGGGCATCCCGGTCCGCGCCGCCGCCACCGGCGGCCGCCGCGGCCGCACCATCCGTGTCCACGTCGACGGCACGCGCGTCACGGTGCGCGAAGTCGCCGGCACCGAGCAACTCCTGTACGGGAAGGACTGAGCGCCGTGAGCGGTGACCTGCTCAACGAGGACCAGATCGCCAAGCTGTTCGACCAGGCGGCGAAGGGCAAGCTGACCGCCGAGGTCAAGGTCCCCGGC
>DATCMN010000094.1:0-2349 GCA_036563405.1 Naasia sp.
CCCCCGCCGCGGCGTCGGGCGCGATCAGCACTGTGGTGGGCGCCGCGGCGTCCGGGAACTGCTCGGCGAGGATCTCCTGGCCGACCTTCGACTCGGGCTCGCCGACGAACTGGTCGAGCTGGGGCAGCCCGACCCGGTAGCCGCCGAGGCCGAGCGCGAGAACGCCGAGGCCCACCACGGCGAGGGCCGCGACTATCGCCGGTCGGCGCGATACGCCGGTGCCCACCCGCTCCCAGAAGCCCGGCTTGCCGGTGTCCGTGCCCGGCTTCGGCACGAACGGCCAGAACACGCCGCGGCCGCAGACCACGAGGGCGGCGGGGAGCACGGCCAGGGCGAACGCGATGGCGATGACGATGCCGGCGGCGCAGGCGATGCCCAGGGCGCGGTTGCCGGTCAGCTCGCCGAGGAGCAGCACCAGGAGGCTCAGCGTGACGGTGCCGCCGCTCGCGACGATCGCCGGCCCGGCGGCGGTCACCGCGGTGCGCATGGCGTCGAACCGGTTCTCCGTGTGCCGCAGCTCCTCGCGGTAGCGGGCGACGAGCAGCAGTGCGTAGTTGGTGCCCGCACCGAACACGAGCACCGAGAGGATGCCGGCGATCGACGCGTCGACCGGGACGTCGAACGTGTCGGCTATCCAGGTGGAGACGAACCGGGACAGGCCGTCGGCGGTCCCGACGACGGCGAGCGGGATGATCCAGAGGATCGGGCTGCGGTAGGTCACCAGAAGCAGTGCGGCGACGACGCCCGCGGTGATGAGCAGCAGGCGCAGGTCCGCCCCGGCGAACGCGCCGCGCACGTCGGCCTCGAAGCCGACAGGCCCGGTGAGGCGGGCGTCGAGGCCGCTCGGCAGGTCGGCGGAGGCGAGGCCGCGCAGCTCGACGGCGAGCTCGTCGATCTCGGCGCCCTCCGCGGCCTCAAGTGGGACGACGAGGAGCGCCGTGGTGCCGTCCTCGCTCGGGATCGGGCGCACGGCCTCGGGCGTTGACGACAATTCGGCGAGTTCGGCCGCCCGCTCCCCCACCGCCGAGAGGTCGTTCTCGCTCAGCTCGGCGCCGTCCGCTCGGCTGAATACGAAGAGGCCGGCCGTGGCGTCGGCGGATGGGAAGTCCTCGAGCAGCGCGCTCACCTGCGCCGCCTCGCTCGACTCCGGCAGTCCCGCGGTCGGCGACGCCTCGGACGCCCCCTTCGGCAGGATCGCGAAGAGGATCCCGATCGCGAGGAACGCGAGAAGAAGCGTGGTCCACGCCGAACCGCGGCTTCGGACGAATGCCGAGAAGGCGCGCACGGTTGTCTCACTTCCTGTATTGCTAACCAACTTAGCGAGTTACGTTCTACTATGACTGACATGGCCGAACCGCGCAACGCACCCCGGCAGGGCTTCGAGCGGTTCCCGCAGAGCACCCGGGTTCTGGAGGATCTGCGGGAGATCGTGCGGCTGTCCCTCGACTTCCAGCGGCACCTCGGACGGGTTCTCACCGTGGGCGCGACCGACCTCGCGGCGATGGAGCTGCTCATCGAGAACGGGCCGCTCAGCCCGTCAGAGCTCGCCCGGCGGCTCGGCGTCTCGACAGCGGCGGCGACTCAGATCGTGGACAGGCTCACGGTTCTCGGCCACGTGGACCGGCAGCCGCACCCTGAGGACCGCCGGAAGGTGGTCGTCATCCCGCAGCCGGAGTCGATCGGCCGCACCGCGGGCGAGCTGCTTCCGGTGGTCCGGGGAGTCGCCGAGCTCGCGGCCACCTTCCCCCAGGACGACCTCGCGGTCGTGGAGCGCTTCCTCGCGGGGGTCGCCGGAATCTACCGGGACGCCCTGGCCGCGGGCGCCGAGCGGACGGCGTCCCCCTCCTAGACCACCGGCTCCTAGACCCCGCGGCGGGGCTCCAGCGTCGCGAGCCCTTGCCGGATCAGGTCGGGCAGCTCTGCCGGCTCGTAGGCAAAGCCGGAGTCGGCGAGCTCGGCGACCGCGAACCAGCGCCAATCCTGCACGTCGGCGAGCTCCTCCTCCGTCCATCCGTCCCGGGACGGCTCGAAGCGGGACACCCGGACCGCGAACCACTCCCAGTGGCCGCTCGTGTAGACGTGCCAGCGCTGGTCGGGGTCGAAGTCGGCGGCGAAGAACGGGGCGTCGAGCCGATCGAGCGCCAGGCCGGTCTCCTCCCGGAGCTCGCGCAGTCCGGCGACGACGTGATCCTCTCCCGGGTCCACTCCCCCACCGGGCGTAGTCCAGCGCGGCGGCGCCGAGCGGTCCTTGCCCAGCTGCAGGAACATCAGGACCCTGTCGTCCCCGTCGAACAGGAGGACGCGGCTGGTCGCGCGGAAGCTCACGAGAAGCTCGATACGTCCCCGACC
>DATCMN010000394.1:0-1777 GCA_036563405.1 Naasia sp.
CTCGGCCCCGGCACCCAGAACTGGCCGTGGATCAGCCTCCACGACGAGGCGGCGGCGATCGTCCACCTCCTCACCTCGGAACTGTCCGGACCCGTGAACCTCGCAGGCCCGACGCCGGCGACGGCGGAGCAGATCGGGCGGCGGCTCGCCCAGGACCTGCACCGGCCGTTCGCTCTCCGGGCGCCGAAGTTCGCGATCGAGCTGGCGCTCCAGGACGCCGGCCGGGAGCTGCTGCTCGCCGACCAGCACGTGGTGCCGACCCGACTGCTCGCCGACGGCTTCACCTTCCGGCACGCCACCAGCGACGAGGCCGTCGACGCGAGCCTCTCAGCCTGACGCCGCCCGCTCCAGGGCTATCGCGTTGCGGACGGCCTGGCGGGCGCGCTTCCGGTCGCCGCTCGCGTCGTAGGCGAGAGCCAGGCGGTACCAGGCGCGCCAGTCCTCCGGCGCCTCCTCGACAGCTTCGCGGTAGCGGGGGAACTCGGCGTCGGCTGCCGCGCGCTCCGGCCTGCCGCTCGGCCGCTTGGCCAGGTCGTCGACAGGCAGCCCGCCCTCCGCGCCGAGCCGGTCCGCCAGCCGCTGGGCTCGCGCTCCGAAGAGCAGCTCGCGGCCGAGAGCCCAGGCCCCGACCAGCGGCAGCACGAGCAGGGCGACACCGATGGCGACGGCGAGCGGCTCCCCCGTCTGGATGAACACCACAGCGCGCTGGGCGACCAGCACCAGGTACAGCGCCAGCAGGACCGCCATGACGGCGACCCCGATGCGGCTGCTCACGAGGAGGTAGCGGCCGCCGCCTGACCGGACACCGCGCCGTCCGGCGAGCCGCCCTTCGGGGCGCGGCCGACCGGCGCGATCCGCAGGTCGAGCA
This sequence comes from Naasia sp., assembly GCA_036563405.1. Classification (GTDB taxonomy): domain Bacteria; phylum Actinomycetota; class Actinomycetes; order Actinomycetales; family Microbacteriaceae; genus Naasia. The sequence goes on from DATCMN010000394.1 coordinate 869, forward strand.
GGTTCTCGAGTCCCACGGTCACGCCGCGCGCGTCCCGGGCGGCGCGGAGGGCGACGAGGATCCCCGCCTCGTACGCGGCGGGCGAGATCGTCTCGTGGGTGAGGGTGAGGACCTCGCCCACGCCGCCGAAGTGCACGTCCTGCTTGGCGAGCACGCCCTGCATGCGCAGCGAGTGGACCGGCACGCTGCCGACCTGCTGCCCGCGGGCGCGCTGGTCGGCGTGCGGAGCGCCAACCGGGCCCAGCTCGCTCCGCGCGGCGCCGATCAGTTCGGCCGTGCGCACCGCCGTGCCGGAGGGTGAGTCGACCTTCGACGCCGAATGCGCCTCGACGATCTCGATCGAGTCGAAGTAGCGGGCGGCGAGGGCGGCGAACGAGGTGGCGAGCACCGAGCCGATCGAGAAGTTGGGGACGATGAGCACACCCACGGCCAGATTCCCGTCGATGGCGCGGCGCAGCGACTCGATCCGCTCCCCCGACCAGCCGGACGTGCCGACGACCGCGTTGATGCCGTGCGCCACGGCGAACTCGACCACCTTCGGGGAGACCTGCGGCAGGGTGACGTCGAAGGCGACGTCCGCGCCCAGCATGTCGCTCAGCTCGCCCTTCGAGTCGAGGCTGGCCACCAGCTCGAATCCGGGGGTCTGCTCGACCAGGCGGGCCACGAGCTGGCCCATCCGGCCGGTCGCCCCGACCACGGCGACGCGGGTGATCGGCGCTGCTTCCACGCATCAACCCTATGCCTAGGCTTTTCCGGTGCGCTTCATCGAGTCACCCGCCGACTCCCCCGACGCCGTCCGCATGCTGGACGAGTACTTCACGGCACGCGAGCTGGGCTTCGTGGGCGGCGGATACGTGGTGAACCGCCCGGATCCCGCCCTGTTCGTGCCGCCGGCCGGCGTCTTCGTGC
>DATCMN010000096.1:0-3843 GCA_036563405.1 Naasia sp.
GCACGGGGACGATCAGCACCGCGGTGACGAGGGAGGCGATCGCCCGCGGGCATGAGGTGACGCTGCTCAACCGCGGATCGACGACCAAGCGCCCTATTCCCGACGGAGCGCGCGTGCTGCAGGCCGATGTGAAGGACGCCGAGTCGGTGCGCGCGGCTCTCGGCGACGAGACGTTCGACGCGGTCGTCGACTGGGTGGTGTTCACGCCGAACCAGGTCGACCGGGATGTCGCACTGTTCGAGGGCATCACGCGCCAGTACGTCTTCATCAGCTCCGCATCGGCGTACCAGACGCCGCCGCGGTCACTGCCGGTGCGGGAGTCGACGCCGCTGCACAACCCGTTCTGGGAGTACTCGCGGAACAAGATCGCCTGTGAGGAGAAGCTGCTCGACCTGTACCGGGAGCGCGGCTTCCCCGCCACCATCGTCCGTCCGTCGCACACCTACGACGAGACGTCGCTGCCGATCGACGGCGGCTGGACGAGCATCGCCCGCATGCGGCGCGGCGCACCCGTCGTGGTGCACGGCGACGGCACCTCGCTCTGGACGCTCACCCACGCCCGCGACTTCGCGGTGGGCTTCGTCGGGCTGCTCGGCCGTGAGGCGGCGATCGGCGAGGCGTTCCACATCACCAACGAGTTCCCGCTCACCTGGAACGCCATAGTGGGACTGCTCGCGCGGGCCGCCGGCGTCGACGATCCGGACATCGTGCACGTCCCGTCCGACGCGATCGCCGCCGTGGACGAGGGCTGGGGCGCCAGCCTCCTCGGCGACAAGGCGCACTCGATGGTGTTCGACAACTCCAAGCTGCGCTCCCTCGTGCCGCAGTTCGTCCCGGTCGTACCCTTCGACGTCGGCGCCCGCGAGATGATCGCCTGGTTCGACGCCGATCCCACCCGTCAGCAGGTGGACGGGAAGATGGACGCGCTGATGGACAAGCTCGTCGAGGCGTACCGCCCGCGCCCGCTCTGACCCCGGCAGTGGCCCGGGGCGCCCAGTTGCCACTTCTCGTCCCCATTCGACCGCCATAGGGACGGGAAGTGGCAACTCAGGGGCGTGATGAGCGCGCGGAGCGGACGCGGCGGGTCAGGAGGGCGAGGGCACGCCAGCCGAGGAGGAACGCCGCCAGCACGAGAGCCGTGACGACGACGAAGCTCGGCGCGGCCGTCTCGCCGGTGGCGACGCGCAGCAGCAGACCGAGCACGACGGTGGACGCCCACACCACGACCCCGGAGGCGAGCGAGGCAGGCGGGCGGCCGGAGCGGAGCAGCCAGCCGGTCTGCAGCGCGGCGAAGAACGGCAGCACGGTGACGACGAAGCCGCTCGGTCCTTCGCCGTGGCTGGACCGCCCGAGCAGGACGAACAGGGAGACGAGGGCCGCGTCGGCGACCCACGCGGCCACCGCCGACCTCCGCACCCGCATGACCCCACGCTAGGGCGCTGCCCGGCTCCCCCCGAATCCGGGTGTCGGATCGGGCCAGGGACAGGCACAGGCACACGCACAGGCATAGGCGGCAGCAAGCTACCGCGGCCGCGAATACTCGCACTGATGGACGTGGACGTCCCGGCCGCCCTCGAACTGCTCGCGACAGGGCACCCCGGCGGGAAGCTCGCCCTCCTGTTCTGATCGGCAGTCGGAGCGGCCACCGCGGTCAGCGCACGGCGAGGCGGGCGACCCAGGCGGCGATCTCCGACCGACGCGCGGCGTGCAGCTTGGTGAGGATGTGCTCGATGTGGCTCGCCGCCGTCTTCGGCGAGATGGTAAGCCTCTCGGCGATCTCCCGGTTGGTGGCGCCCTCCGCGACCAGCATCGCGACCTCCAGCTCGCGGGCCGACAGCCGCGACAGACCGGGATCGATCGCCGGCTCCCGGGAGACGGCGCCGTCGAGCAGGGCGGCGGCCCCCGAAGCCTGCGCCCGCGCCCGAACCTCCGATCGGTAGCCTTCCGCGGCCGCGGGGCGGCGCGTGCGGTCGGCGCATCGGGCGAGATCGAGCAGCGTCTGCGTCCCCTCCCAGAAACGCCGGCTGCCCCGCCAGACCGCCTCGGCCGCCTCCAGCAGCTCACGCGCCCGGCCGGTGTGACCCTCGGCGAGCTCGAGGAGCGCCTCGGCGTGCACCAGCGCGACCAGCGTTCCGGGGATCGCCCGCAGCTCGAGGAGTGGCCGGCAGCGGGCGAGCCAGTCCCGCGCCGCCGTGACGTCGCGGACGGCGAGCCGCGCCCGGACGCCCGAGAGGAGGAAGGGGAACAGGTAGGCCGCGTCGGCGACCCGTTCGGACTCGGTGAGGCCGCGTTCGGTCAGGGCGATGCAGTCGTCGAAGCGGCCCTCGTGCAGGGTGAGCTCGGCGAGCCCCCACAGCGGCGGGGACAGCCGCTGCAGCTCCCCCATGGCAGACCCGTCGGCGTAGGCCGTCTCGAGGTGACGCCGGGCCTCGTCCCGCCGGCCCCGCCCCAGGGCCAGGTAGCCGAGCACATACGTCGCGGTGATCCGGGTGGTGCCCCCGCCGCGTCCGTCCGCGAGCGCGCGACGGGCCGTCCGTTCCGCCTCGTGCCAGTCCCCGGTCGCCCACAGCACGTGCGCCAGGTGCCCCGCGAGGTAGTGGTGGTCGTTCCAGCGCTCGGTGCGCGCCGTGTACTCGAGGCCTGCGGCGATGGTGTCCTCGGCCCTGCCGTATTCGACGAGGACTGACGCGCTGGTACCCGCCATCCGGTAGGCGCGGGCGGCCTGCGCCTCGAACCCCCCGCGGGTCGCGCGGTCGATGGCCCCGTCCAGGCGACTCCATCCGGCCTCTGACCGGCCGGCGAACACATCGACGGACCCGATCGTCGCGTCCAGATCGAGGAGGACCGCAGGGGAAGTCGCCAGCCCCTCCGCGGCACGGGCGTAGTCGGCCGCCTCGTCGAGGCGTCGGTCCAGCATGTACGCGGCCGCGAGCGCCGCCAGCAGTTCGGCTCGCACCGCGGGGTTCGAGACCCGTGCGGCTTCGAGGCGTGCCAGTGCGTCGGTTGCGAGGGCCGCCCGCTCCTCGAGGCGAGCACCCAGCAGGTGTCGGACCGCCATGAGTCGCGGCGTGAGACGTGCTGCAGACACCTCGTCCCCGGCCTGACGGTGCAGGGCGATCGCGCCCGACAGTTCGCGGGCCGCCTCGTCGTTCTCGTCGATGGCGGCCAGCTCGGCAGCGAAGACGTTCCGGAGCCGAGCCCGATCCTCGAGCGGAGCAGACTCCGGATGGCAGCGGCGCGCCCGCCGCAACAGCTCCGCCGCCTCCCGGTGTGCCGACACGCGGATCGCATCCTCCGCCGCAGCGATGGCGCACCTGTACGCCTCCTCGAGCAGGCCGGCGCGCTCGTACTGGGCGGACAGGAACGCCGGGTGGAAGCCGGCCGCCTTCGCCGCCGCGGCCGCCGCCGCGTGCAGCTCCCGGCGGTGTCTCGGCGCGATGTCGGCGTAGACGGCGTCGCAGATCAGTGCGTGGCGGAACACGAACTCGCCGCCGGCCGCCGGAGCCACCAGGTTCCGCTCCACCAGTTCACTGAGCGCGTCGTCGACATCGCCGCCGGCGACGCTCACCGCCTCGAGCAGCTCCAGCGCGAACGACCGCCCGATCACCGCCGCAGCGGCCGCGACCTCCCGGGTGTTCGGCCGCAGCAGGCCCGAGCGGGTCCGCACGGCCTCGGCGATGGTGTCCGGCAGGAAGGTCGGCGAGCCGGCGGCCAGCAGCTCCTCGATGTGGAGCGGGATGCCGTCGCTGTGCTCCTGCAGCTCGTCGAGGAAGGCGGCGGGAAGCGGGCGCCCGGTGAGCGTCTCCGCGAGCGCCGCCGTGGCCTCCCGGGGCAGCCGGGCTG
>DATCMN010000433.1:0-1668 GCA_036563405.1 Naasia sp.
CGTCACCCTGCTCCACGAGGGCCGTGCGAGGTTCGCCGACGACAGGACGCTGGTGCTGGACAGCGGCCGTCGCATCAGGGCGCAGTCGATTCTCATCTGCGTGGGCGGCCACTCGAAGCGCCTCCCCATCCCCGGCGCGGAGCTCGCCACGGTGCCCGAGGACGTGCTGTCACTGCAGGAGCTGCCGCGCCGGGTGGCCGTCATCGGGGCCGGCAACACCGGCGCGCAACTGGTCACGGTGTTCAGCTCGTTCGGGTCGGAGGTCACGCTGCTCGACGTCGCGCCTCGCGTGCTGATGGCCTCGGACGCGTCGGTGTCCGAACTGGTCGCGGCCTCCCTGCGCGACTCGGGCGTCGATGTGCGCACCGGGATCGAGACGGTGGAGAGCCTGGCGCGGAGCACGGACGGGGCGATGGTGCTCACGTGGCGGGAGGGCGAGCAGCGGTCGGCCGCGTTCGACGCCGTGATCATGGCGACCGGCTGGCCGGCCGACGTCGAGGACCTCGGTCTCGACAGGGCGGGCATCGCCATCGAGCGTTCGGCGATTCCCGCCGATCAGTACTTCCGCACCGTGGTGCCGCACATCTTCGCGGTAGGCGACGCGAACGGCCGGGACATGCTGGTGCAGGCGGCGCAGTTCGAGGGCGAGGCGGCGGCGGAAAACGCGGTCCTCGGAGCGAACCGGAGGACGCCGCATCACCTGCTGCCCGCCGGCGGCTTCACCGACCCGGACTACGCAGGCGTCGGGTTCACCGAGGAGCAGGCGCGCGAGCGCGACCCGCACTGCGTGGTCGTCTCCGTCCCGTACAGCGACCTCGACCGGGCCGTGATCGACGACCGGGAGCGTGGGTTCCTCAAGCTGATCGCGGACCGACGGCGGGAGCTGATCCTCGGCGCGCACGCGGTAGGCGAGAACGCCGTGGAGGTGATCCAGTCGGTGACGACCGCGATGGCGGCAGGCATCGACGTGTCCACGCTCGCCGGGGTGCGCTTCGCCTACCCGACGTACAGCGCCGTCATCGGGATGGCAGCTCGTGCCCTCCTCGCGGAGCGGACGGACCCCGCGCTGCTGCGCTGACTCCCGCAGGCGCCCCCCTTGCGTCCCGACGGGGGCGCTGTCAATTCCCTCCCGCCGCCTGATCACCCCTTCTACGGTGCTGGTGTGAAGCACCTCACCTATTCGGACAAGTCCATGCTGGTCGGCAACGACGCGGCCGACCTCGTGGTCCGGTACGCGGCCGCTCTGGCGAGCAACAGGATCGGCGATGCGGTGACCCTCAACGTCTACAACGCCGAGGGAACGAGCGCCGAGGCGACCCTGCTCCTCGACACGGGAGCGCCGCTGATGGTCGAGTCCCTGCACACAGACCTGCCGGAGCCGGACAACTCCGAGGCGGTCGAGTACATGGCGAGCCGAATGCGGGAGCTCGCCGACTCGGTAGCGGCGCCGCCGGCGGAGCAGCAGATGCCGCCGATCTTCGAGGACCTCGACCTCCTCTGACCGCGGCACGACGGGCCCGCCACCGCATGCGGGACATGGAGCGGTCCTCGACGACCGGTGCTTAGAACGGTGGTACGGCGTCACCTTCCGGCGCCCACAGCCCCGTGGTGTTCGGTGGTGGATCCGCACCATGCCGACAGCGCGTCGACGTCATCCACAGCTGATCA
>DATCMN010000101.1:0-2354 GCA_036563405.1 Naasia sp.
CGCTCTCCTCCTCATCGAGGGGGGTGAGCGGGTTGAAGGCCTGCACGCCGACCTCGACGGGAAGCTCCGGGTCGATGAACTGCACCTCGCTCACCGGATATGCCGCTCGAGCACGGCAGTCCTCCAGCGGCGGCAGCCTCCGATGGCGCTCATGGAGGCCGGCAGGAATCGCCCCGTCGGCACTGTCGGGCACAGGCGCACCGCCGACAGGTCGCGCCTCCAGAAGGCGGACGATATCCGGTCCTCCAGGCCGTGAGCACCGAATCGCGAAGAAGCTGTCCGGCACGAATCCGGCAAGGTTGCCCGGTCCGGTCAGCTGCCACTGGCGGAGTGAGCCGTCGCCCGCGACGCCGAGCGTGCCTGTCCCGATCCCTCCCACCGGCATGCAGAATGCGCGCCGGGCTTCGCCGGTGTGCCATGGCACGAGTCCGAGCTCGAACCGCGTCATTCCGCGACACCGGCCGGTGTGGAGGTGCGCGCTCGAAGCGCCCGCAACTCCCTCAGCTGCAGTTCGCCGTCGCCGCCGGCGAAGGATACGACGGGGAGGTGACCCGGCAGAGGCCGCGCCCGGGGGCGTGGGCGGAATCCCTGCTCGTGCACCCCAGTGCTGCCGAGGCCCGGGGTGCCCTCGGCGAGATGGCTTGTCGTCCGCGCATAGGCGGTGAGGAACTCCGGGGCCTGGATGTCGCGTTCAATCCCCAGCCACTGCTGGCTGATCGGGAACAGGGCCAACATCGCGTCCCACCAGCCTTCCGATACCAGGAGGAGATCGGGGAACCGGGCGCGAAGGGTGGCGGTGATCTCCCGGAAACCGTCGTAGAGCGGGTGGCGCGGGTCGTCGAACCAGAAGGAAGCGGTGTCGAAGAAGACCGCGTCGACGCCGAACCGGTCAGCCAGATCCGTGATAGCGCTCAGCAGATGAGCCTGATAGCCCGGTTCGGCAGGATTGAGGAACACCTGATCGCCCTCGGGGTAGCGGTCGCCGTCCCAATCCGGGCTGTTGAGCATGACCGGGTAGCGGTTACTCGGATTGCGTATGGCCGCCTTCTCCCAGCCCGGGTAGCGCCGAACGTTGGCCCCGTGGGCGCCGAACATCGGCATCAGCCGGAAGCCGAGCGAATGTGCGGCGCCGACGAGGTCCGCGAATCCGTCGTCGCCGCCGAGTTCCTGCGCGGGCCGGTATATCGGGTACTCGTGGTAGTAGCGACCCTCCCAGCCGGGCAGGTACACGAGCGTCGCGGCCGGGTCCACCTCATCGGCGATTCGGGTCAGCAGACGGCTCATGTCGGCATAGTCGTGAAAGACGTGTCCTGTCCAATGCTGCCCGTGCAAGGTCACGACGACTTCGAGCTCTCGCGCCCAGGAGGGGACGTCGGCCCGGTCATCCCAGTCGACCAGTCCGAATGCGCGCGCGACGCGCTCTTGGTGCACGGTCAGATCCGCGCGGGCGTCAGCGTCGGTCCTGCCGATCTGCAGTCGAATCGTCGGAGCAACGATCGAGGTCGACCATTGAGTGGCCGGCACGGCATGCACGACCTCCACCTCCTGGCTCTCCGCGTAGGAGGGAGTGGCGACGTGGAGCACCGCCCCTGCGACGATCGGCGAGTCGACGGCCAGAGTGATTCCTCCTGTCGCGGCCCAGCGGGTCGCCCAGCCCGCACTGGGGTAGTTCCACTGAAGAGGGGGATGCTGCCGGTGCTCCCGAGGGCTCGCGGGTGACCACCAGCCGCGATCGAGCTGTTCGGCGGGAAGCCCACGCAGGATCAGCTTTGCGGACTTGATCGGTTCCCCAGCCGTCGCCTCTATATCGAAGGTCCAACGGGATCCGTGGCGTCTGACCATCACGGAGACGGGCCCGGGGCCGGCGGTTCGCTGCTGGCCGAGGCGGGAGTACCGCTCGAAGCTGTGCCGCCAGGTATCGCTGTCGACTTCCACGGCGGAGGCTGTCGAGGCGTCCAGGCCGTAGCCGTTTCCGGTCGTGAAGATCTGCACAGCCCAGGTCACGCTCGAGTTGCCCGGCAGCGGGAAATAGGGGTCGCGAGGATCGAAGCTGAGGTCACAGTTGAGCTCGGTCATCCCTTCAACGACCCTGCTGTGGCTCCCGCGACGTAGTAGCGCTGGAGGAGAAGGAACACGATCAAGCACGGAAGCATGGCGACCACTACTCCCGCCTGCAGTTCACCCCAGACCACGGTTCCGTACTGGTTGGCTACGACCAGGTTGAGCATGATCGGCACGGTGAACTTCGTCGGATCACCGAGCATCACGAGGCCGGCGAGGAACTCGTTCCAGGCGAAGAGGAAGGTGAAGAGCACCACCGTCACTGCTCCAGGCCACGCGGTCGGTAGCAAAAC
>DATCMN010000435.1:0-12274 GCA_036563405.1 Naasia sp.
CACGCCCAGGTCCTCGGCGTGCCGGCGCAGCGCGGCGTAGTCGTCCACGCGATCCCACGGGATGTGCAGCGCCACCGTCGGTGCGAGGCCGGTGAGTTCGTGGACCTTGGCCGCGTCCGCGATCTTCTCGAACGGGTCCCGCGGCACCCCCGCCTGCCCGAACACCTTGAAGCGGGTGCCGGAGTTGCCGAAGGCCCACGAGGGCAGTTCGATCGCCTGCTCGGTGAGTGAGGCGGAGATGGCGGAGAAGTCGGTCATGGCCGTCCTAACGGTGGCGTCGTCGCCGGTATGAATCGATTCATTGTGAAGGCGCTGGAACGCCCTGTCAATCCGGCCACGCCGGGCCGACGTCAGCGGGAAGTGGTCGAGTCGCGCGCGACGAGTTCCGGCTGGAACACGACCTGCCGGGGTTCGCTCCCCGGGTCCGCGGCCTCCTCCAGCAGCAGCCGCACGGCAGTCTCGCCGATCAGGCGGCTCGGCTGCCGGATCGAAGACAGCGGCACGACGGCGGTGCCGGCGAAGTCGATGTCGTCGTAGCCGATGAGCGCGATCTCCTCGGGCACCCGGATGCCGCGCCGGATAGCGAGCCCCTGCAGCAGGCCGACCGCAACGAGATCGTTCGCGGCGAAGACGGCGTCGGGTCGGTCGGTGGGGGAGCGGTCGGCGAGCGCCTCCCCGGCCTGGCGGCCTTCGAGGACGGTGAGCGCAGAGGTCTCCACCACCTCCAAAGTGGCGCCGCCCGCGTCTGCGGCGGCGCGAGCGCCCGCGAGGCGGTCCGCGACCTGGCGCACCGAGAGGGGGCCCCCGATGAAGGCGATCCGCCGGCGGCCCCCCGTCACCAGGTGCTCCACTGCCAGGCGTCCGCCGGCCAGGTCGTCGACGGCCACGGCGCTGATCGAGCCGTCGCTGCTCAATCGGTCGACGAGCACTGCGGGTGTGCCGCGGGCACGCAGCCGCGCGAGCCGGGCATCGACATCTCCCGACGGGGAGATCAGGACGCCGTGCACCCGCTGCTCCTCGAACAGGTCCAGGTAGGCGTTCTCCCGCTCCGCGTCTTCGTCGCTGTTGCCGAGCAGGATGGAGAAGCCGTGCGCGGCGGCCTCGTCCTGACTGCCGCGGGCGACGTCGGTGAAGAACGGGTTGCCCACGTCCAGCACGACCAGGCCGATCGTCGTGCTGCGACCTGCGCGGAGCTGACGCGCCGCATCGTTGCGCACATAGCCGAGCTCATCGATGGCGCGCTGCACCCGCTCGACGGCCTCGGGCGACACACGGTCCGGCCGGTTCAGCACGTTAGAGACCGTGCCCACCGAGACCCCGGCGCGCACTGCGACATCGCGAACGCTGGCGGCGGACATCCGCTCCTCCTGTCGGGCCGGTGTCCGAGAAGCGTACCGACAGCCCGGGAACCGCCGCCCCTGACGTCCGCGTACTTACACGTGCCACCGGTTCTCTGGCACACTGCCGCCATGACCTCTTCCCCTGGCGACACCGCCCCTCCTGCACGCACCTCCATCACCCCGGGCCAGCCATGGCTCGACACCGCCGGCAATCGCATCCAAGCGCACGGCGGGTCCGTCCTCGAGGTGGACGGCGTCTACTACTGGTACGGCGAGAACAAGGAATTCACGACGCCCGGAGCCGATCTGTGGCATTGGGGCGTGCGCTGCTACTCCTCCACCGACCTCTACAACTGGGAGGACCGCGGGCTGATCATCCCTCCCGACGAGCACGACCCCGGCTCCCCGCTGCACCCCCGCCAGTACCTCGACCGGCCGCACATCATCCACAACCCGCGGACCGGGAAGTTCGTCTGCTGGATCAAGGTGATGACACCGGGGGAGATCACCCAGCGGTCGGCTGTGCTCGTCGCCGACTCCATCCTGGGCCCGTACACGCTCATGAAGTCTTGGATCCGGCCGCTCGGCATGAACGCCGGCGACTTCGACCTGGTCGTCGACCCCACCGACGGCAAGGGTTACTACTACTTCGAGCGGGTGCACTCGGAGCTGATCTGCGCCGACCTGACCGACGACTTCACCGACGTGACCGGCTACTACTCCACGCACTTCCCGCAGCCCCAGCCGCCGTACGTTCGAGAGGCGCCCGCCTACTTCCGGCGGGGTTCCCTGCACTACTTGATCACCTCGGGCACGACCGGCTACTACCCGAACCAGTCGGAGGTCGCCGTCGCGCGCACCTACCACGGCCCCTTCGAGGTGCTGGGCGATCCGCATCCGACGGACGCCTCGCGCACGTCGTTCCGCACCCAGCTCTCGTCAGTGTTCAAGCACCCCGGCAAGAAGGATCTGTACATCGCCCTCGGCGACCGGTGGCTGCCCGGGTACACCGCCGACGGCGCGCAGGCTCGGGAGGCGTTCGAGGCCTACTTCGCGCCCGGCCACGATCTCAGCGTCCCCATGGAGGAGTTCGCCGAGGTGAACACCTCGATCGCCGACTACGTGTGGCTGCCCATCCGCTTCGAGGGCGACATGGCGATCATCGACTGGCGCGACGACTGGCGGGTGGAGGACTACGACTGATCGCAGGTCATGAGGAGTCGCGCGGCACGACCACGGGCCACGTCGGCAGGCGGACGCCGCGCGACTCCTCCCCAGCGATCCCGGCCGCGACATCTGCGGCCAGCCGCGAGACGAAGTCGCCCAGGTCGGCGGTGACGCTGCTGAGGGCCGGAGAGGTCAGTTCGGCCAGTGGGTCGTCGTCGACGCCGATCACGGCCAGGTCCTGCGGGACCGCCATGCCGAGGTCGTACGCGGCGGCGAGCGTCGCCATGGCCACCCGGTCGTTGTAGGCGCAGACAGCCGTCGGGCGCGGATCGTCGGTGAGCAGAGTGTGGAGCGCCGCGCGCGCCGCCGGTCGGTCCAGTGGCATGGCGAACACCCGCGGCGGGGGCAGGTCGCGCTCCGCGGCACGACCGAGCACTGCCTCCCGCCGCAGGCCTGACGGCCGGTCCAGATGCGGATCGGCCGAGGCTGCATAGGCGAGCTGCAGGTGGCCCCGGTCGGCCAGGTGGTCGACCTGGGCGGCCCCGGGCGCTGCCTGGAACTCGTCGAGGCCGGGGAAGACGGAGCGGACGGGCGCCGTCGTGCGGGCCGTGAGCTGGGCGAAGCCGACTTCGTCCTCGCCCAGAGACGTCAACACCATCACGGGGGCGAGGTCGCTCGCCATCGCGGCGTGCGGTGCGCCCAGCTGCCACAGGAGCTCGAGGCCATGGCCGTGCAGGGCTTCGGCGAGAGCGGACACGATCGCGGAGCCGACCGGTTCGGCTGCCGTCGCCAGGGTCGGGGTGACGAGCAGGACTGTCCTCCCGCGAGCGCCGCGGAGCAGGCGCGCCGGCCCGTACGGCGTGTACCCGAGCCGCGATGCGGCCTCGAGCACCCGTCTCCGCGTCTCGTCCGGGATGCGCTGCCGCGGATCGTCGTTGAGGACGTAGCTCACCGTCGCCCGGGACAGGCCGGCTTCCCGCGCGACATCCGCGCTCGTGATCCGTGGCATGCGCCCTCCTGCGCTCCACCGTAGGGGCGGCGCCACGATGGGCTCGCGCTGCGCAGGGCGCATGGCACGATCGAACTGTGTCGATGGGGGCTTCTCGGGCTCGGGCCACTGAACCGCTTCATCACGATTCGGCTACGGAAATCGATTGATGTTCGAGTATTCACGCGGGTCTCGCGGGTCGTGTTGACAAGAGCGATCGTCGTAGTCCAGTCTGCCCTCTGAAACGCTTCAGCGGAGGCGTCGCACTTCAAGGAGGAACTGTGACCACAGCATCACGACGCCTGGCGCGTCTACTGCCGCTCACCGCGGCGCTCGGAGTCGGAGCGGTCCTGCTGACCGCGTGCGGCCCCGCCGACACCGGCGGAAGCGGCGGCGGCAACCAGGAGGGGAAGTTCACCTACTTGGGCCAGACGGAGAACACCACGATCCTCAACACGCTGGAGACCCTGAAGGGCGACCAGTGCGCGGCGGCCGAGGAGGGAGCGCCCCTCACCGCCGACTCGATCCCCGGCACCACCTGGGACCAGCAGCTCCAGCTCGTCGCAAGCCAGGACTCGCTGTCGAACCTGAGCATGGCTGCCGGAACCCCGTCCCTCATGCAGGACTTCATCGACGCGGGCCAGGTGCTGAACCTCTCCGATGCGCTGGAGGACCTGGGCGTCGCCGACAAGATCCTCCCGGCCGCCGAGTCGACCATCAAGTCGCTCTACGGCGAGGGCGACCTGTACGCGCTGCCCACCGAACTCAACATCGAGGGCTTCTGGTACAACAAGCAGCTTCTCGCCGACAACGGCATCGAAGCGCCCGCCACATGGGGAGACCTCATCGCAGCCTCCGACAAGCTGCTCGCCGCGGGCATCCAGCCCTTCTCCGCTGCGGGCAAGGACGGCTGGCCCGTCACCCGCCTGGTGGGCGACTACATCGCCCGCGACCTCGGCGCCGACGCTCTCGACCAGGTGGCGAGCGGCGACGCGAAGCTGACCGATCCCGAGTACGTGGCGGCCGCGGATGCCGTCGCAGAGTTGGGCGCGACCGGCGCATTCGGGGACGCCGTCGGCTCGGTCGACTACAACGCCGCGATGAACACCTTCCTCACCGGCAAGGCGGCGTTCTTCTACATGGGCAGCTGGGCGCTCGCCAACTTCAATGACGAGGAGCAGAACGAGATCGGCGTCGACAACGTCGGCTTCTTCCCGTTCCCCGCCGTCGAGGGCGGCGCCGGCAGCATCGACGAGACGCCGGCCAACGTCGGCATCCCGGTCATGGTCTCGGCGAAGAACTACGACGAGGAGACCACCGGCGCGTGGCTGAAGTGCATCGTCGAGAACTACGGCGACACGGTGCTCGCCGAGAGCGGCGTGGTCTCCGGCTTCGCCCTCGACAACCCGCCGACCGATCTGCCCGAGACTACCCAGACTGTGCAGGACGTCATCAGCAACGCGACGGCCGGTGTCCTCTGGTTCGAGGCGAAGTTCACCTCGCAGGGCACCACTGTCAGCCAGCAGAATGGCGGCGGCCTCGCGAACGGCACCCTCACCGGCGCCGACTTCATGAAGCTCGTCCAGGACGCGAACGACGCGGGCTGACCCGCGCTGCACCACAGGGGAGCCGCTGCCGCCGAGAGCCGGCTGCGGCTCCCCTGCCGATAGACCTCGAATTCCGAAGGCGGGACATGGACAAGGTTCTGGGGGACAAGCGGGCGATTCTCGTCCTGCTCGGGCCCGCGCTGCTGCTCTACACGGCGATCATGCTGGTGCCGATCTTCTGGTCCCTCGGCTACACGGTCTTCGACGGCAACCCGATCGTGGGCTTCACGTTCACCGGCTTCGACAACTTCGCGCGGTTCTTCCAGGACCCCACAGCGTGGAACGCCGTGTGGTTCACGGTCCGCTACGCCCTGGTGCTCACGGTGCTGCAGGTGAGCTTCGGCTACTTGCTCGCCCTGCTCTACGTCTTCTGGCTGAAGCGCGCATCCGGCGCGATCCGCACCATCGTGTTCTTCCCCGTGGTGCTGCCGACCGTCGCCGTCGCGCTGCTGTTCCAGAAGCTCTTCGAGGCGGCGCCGTCGACCGGGCCGGTGAACTCGGTCCTGAACCTCTTCGGCCAGGATTCGGTCGACTGGTTCGGCTTCCCGACCTCATCGTTCTGGGTGATCATCCTGCTCGACCTGTGGCGCTCGATGGGGTTCTACGCCGTGCTGCTCTACGCCGGCCTCATCGACATCCCGGAGGACATTCTCGAGTCCGCCCGGCTGGACGGCGCGGGCGGCTGGCGTCTCGTGCGCACGATCGTCATTCCTCTGTCGCTCCCGGTGCTGCTGTCGTCGATCATCTTCAGCATCAACGGCACCCTCAAGGTGTTCGACACCGTCGTCGCGCTCACCAACGGCGGCCCGGGCAACGCGACGACGCCGCTCACGGTGTACATGTTCCGCACCTCGTTCGCCTACGGCGACTACGGCTACGGCAGCACCATCGCGCTGGCCCTCACCGTTCTGTGCCTGCTGGTCACGCTCGCCATCTTCCGCTCCACGCGCCGCGACCTCACGAAGGGCTGACCGCCATGACCGCCGCCACCGCCTCCGCAAGCCAGCCCGCGCGCGTCCGCCCAGCCTTCTCCGGGAGGCGCTTCTTCACCCGCCTGCCCGTCCGCATCCTCATCGGACTGCTGCTGGTCATCGAGATCTACCCGATCCTGTGGCTCGCGATCGGCTCGTTCAAGACGCAGCGGGAGTTCCTCAACGAGCCCTTCTGGTCGCTGCCCGCTTCGTGGGCACCGGACAACTATGTCGAGGCGTTCGTGAACGGCGGGCTCGCCCACTACATCGGCAACAGCATCGTGGCGGTCTTCCCGTCGCTGTTCTTCATCATCCTGTTCGGTGTGGCGGCCGGCTTCGCCCTCGAGGTGATGGTGTGGAAGGGGCGCAACGCCGTCCTGCTCGCCTTCCTCGCCGGCATCATGGTGCCCGGGCAGATGATCCTCCTGCCGCTGTTCACGATCTACTTCAGGCTGCACCTGACGGGCACCCTCTGGCCGCTGGTCCTCACCTACATCGCGATCGGCATGCCCCTCACCGTGTTCATGATGGCGACCTACTTCCGCGCGGTGCCACGGGAGGTGTTCGAGGCGGCGATCATCGACGGCGCGAGCATCTACCGCACCTTCTGGTCGATCGGTCTCCCCATGGTCCGGAACGCGATCTTCACGGTGGGCCTCGTGCAGTTCTTCTTCATCTGGAACGATCTGCTGATCGCGCTGACCTTCACCAACAGCGACGCTCTGCGCACGATCCAGGTCGGGCTGCTCAACTTCACCGGTCAGTATGGGTCGGTGCAATACGGGCCGACGTTCGCGGCCATCAGCGTGAGCGTGTTCGGCACGATGCTCCTCTACTTCTTCCTCAACCAGCAGGTGATGAAGGGCCTCACGGCCGGATCGGTCAAGGGCTGACATGACGACCATCACCGACCTCCGGGCGGAGCTGCGCCCAGACGCCCTCGGCATCGGGACCGCCACCCCCCGCCTGTCCTGGAAGCTGGCCGAGGCGGCGCCCGGCGACGCGCAGATCGCCTACGAGTTCGAGCTCGAGGGCCGGCCTCTCGGCCGGGTCGACTCCACCGACCAGGTGTTCGTCGCCTGGCCGGCGTCCCCACTGCGGTCGAGGGAGCGGCGCACGATGCGGGTGCGCGCGTGGACCGGATCCGGGGCGACGGACTGGAGCGAGCCGCTCGCTGTGGAGGCGGGGCTGCTCGACGCCGCGGACTGGGTCACCGACTATGTGTCGCCGTCGACAGCCGCGGACCGCACGGGCCCCCGTCCCGCCTACCTCCTGCGCGCCGGCTTCCGGCTCGACGGACGGATCGAGCGCGCTCGCATCTACGCGAGCGCGCACGGGATCTATGAGCTGCAGCTGAACGGCAGGCCGGTCTCCGACGAGTTGCTGGCGCCCGGCTGGACGAGCTACCGGTCGCGGCAGCGCTACCAGACCTACGACGTGACGGAGCTCCTGAAGGACGGCGACAACGCCCTCGGCGCTCATCTGTCGGACGGCTGGTACCGGGGCAGGATCGGGTTCCACGGCGGGGTGTGGGACAACTACGGTACCGACGTGGCGCTGCTCGCCCAGCTCGAGTTGACCAGGGCTGACGGCTCGACCGAGGTCGTTCCCCTGACGGAGGCGTGGCGCTGGGCGGAAGGCCCTGTGGTCGCTGCGTCGCTCTACGACGGGGAGACCTACGACGCCCGAGCAGAGGTGCCCGGCTGGTCGACGGCCGGCTTCGACGACTCCGGCTGGCGGCGGCCCACGATGATCGCCCGCGGAAGCGTCAGCCTCGAGGCGCCGACCGGCGTGCCGGTGCGGGTCACCGAGGTGCTTCGGCCCGTGTCCGTCGAGCGGCGGCCCAACGGGCGGATCCGGTTCGACTTCGGTCAGAACATCGCCGGCAAGCTCGCCATCCGAGTCGCCGGAGAGCGCGGCAGCGTCGTCCGCCTGCACCATGCCGAGGTGCTGGAGGACGACGAGCTGGCGATCCGGCCGCTGCGGTCAGCTCCCTCCATCGACATCTACACGCTGCGCGGAGACGGACTCGAGGAGTGGACCCCGACCTTCACCGTGCACGGCTTCCGCTACGCCGAGGCCGAGGGCTGGCCGGGCGAGCCGGCCGACGACGCCGTCGTCGCCCTCGTCATGCACTCCGACATGGTCCGCACGGGGTGGTTCAGGAGCAGCGACCCGATGCTCGACCGCTTCCACGAGAACGTGGTCTGGAGCATGCGCGACAACTTCGTCGACCTTCCCACCGACTGCCCGCAGCGCGACGAGCGGCTCGGCTGGACCGGCGACATCCAGGTGTTCGCCCCGGCCGCCTCGTTCCTCTACTCGAGCATCGGCACGCTCGCCGGCTGGCTCCGCGACGTGGTCGCCGAGCAGGGCAGCGATGGCGCCGTGCCCAACTTCGTGCCCTGGGTCGAGTGCGGCTTCCCGGAGCCCTCCTCGGCGGCGTGGGGCGACGCAGCCGCCGTGGTGCCCTGGGTGCTGCACGAGCGCTTCGGCGACGAGAAGATCCTCCGGGACCAGTACGACAGCATGGCGGCGTGGGTCGATCACCTCGAGTCCCAGTCCGACGGGCAGGGGCTGATCCGCGAGGGCTTCCAGCTGGGGGACTGGCTAGACCCGACGGCACCGCCCGAGGACCCGGGCGACGCCCGCACCGACAGGTACCTGGTGGCGACCGCTTACCTCGTGAAGTCCGCGAGGATCGTGGCGGACACCGCAGCTCTTCTCGGGCGGACGGCCGAAGCCGACCACTACAGCTCCGTCGCGGCCACCGCTCTCACCGCCTTCCGCCGCGAGTACGTCTCCCCGTCGGGGCGACTGGTGAGCGATACCCCGACCGCGCTGTCCCTCGCCCTCGTGTTCGATCTGCTCGAGACCGACGCCCAGCGGGCGGTCGCGGGGCGCCGGCTCCGGGACCTGGTCGAGCAGGGTGGCTACGTCATCCAGACGGGCTTCGTGGGCACGCCCATCATCTGCGACGCGCTCGCGCTCGTCGGTCACGTCGATGCGGCCTATCGGCTGCTCTTCCAGACGGCCTGCCCCTCCTGGCTCTACGCCGTGACGATGGGCGCGACCACCGTGTGGGAGCGCTGGGACAGCATGCTCCCGGACGGCACGGTGAACCCGGGGGAGATGACGTCGTTCAACCACTACGCCCTCGGTGCGGTGGTCGACTTCCTGCACCGTGTGGTGGCCGGACTGGCGCCCGCCGCTCCCGGCTACCGGCGGATGCTCATCGCGCCGCGCCCGGCCCTCGACCTGGGCAGCGCCGAGGCGCGGCTGGACACTCCGTACGGTCTCGCCGTGTCGTCCTGGCGGAAGGTCGCGGGCGTGTTCACGCTCGACGTGGTGGTGCCGCCGGGTGCCACCGCGGAGGTGCGCCTGCCGTACGGTGCCGCGGCGCCGGTCGTGGTCGGCTCCGGCGAGCACCGCTTCGAGGTGCCCGTCGATGCGTCAGCGGAGGAGGACCGGGTCGCGTGATCAGTCAGGCCCTCGCCTGCGGCGGGAGCGCGGTCTGGCGGAGGCGGCCGATCGTGCTCTCGCGCGCGACCAGGCTGGGTTCGAGCACGACGGAGCGATGGGTGTGCGTCTCCGGCGACTGGATCTCCTCGAGCAGCAGCTGCGTTCCCGCCTGACCGACCTCGAAGCCGGGGAGGCTGACGGTGGAGACCGGGATGATGCTGTCGTGCGCGGCCTTGTTGTCGTCGCAAGCGACCAGCGCCACATCCTCGGGGATCCGCAGCGCTGACGCCGTGAGGAGGGCCTGCAGGATGCCGAGCGCCAGCAGGTCGGCCGCGGCGACGATGCCGTCCGGCCGCTCGGCCGCGTCGCGCGCGGCGATCCGGTAGCCGACCTCCCGGCCGTCCGGAGCCTGCAGCTCGCTGCTCTCCAGGTACTCCAGAGTGCCGCCGACCTCCCGGACGGCCCTCTCCGCCCCGGCCTTGCGGTCGGCGACCGCACGATAGGTGAGGGGGCCGCCGGCGAAGGCCAGCCTTCGCCGGCCGAGCTCGAGGAGATGCCGGGCCGCGAGGTAGCCGGCCAGCTCGTAGTTGGTGGAGACGCTGCAGCAGCCCCGCATGTCCGGCATCGTGTCGAGCACCACGACGGGGATGCCCCGCTCGCGGGTGCGGTCCATGCCGTCGAGACGGCCGGCCACCGGTGCGAGCAGCACGCCGGACACCCGCTCCTGCTCGAACAGGTTGAGGTAGTTGTCCTGCTTCGATGCCTGGATGTCGCTGTTGGCGAGGACGACGAACATGCCGGCGTCCTGTGCTGCGGCTTCGGCGCCGCGCGCCATATCGACGAAGTAGGAGTTCTCCAAGTCGATGAGGACGAACCCCACGGTGTTGCTGGTGCCCGCAGCGAGTGAGCGGGCGGCGCTGTTGCGCACGAAGCCCAGCTCGTCGACCGCTTTCAGCACACGCGCGCGCATCTCGGGAGTCACCCGATCGGGGTGGTTGAGCGCCATCGAGACCGAGCCGAGCGACACCCCCGCCAGCTCGGCGACGTGCTTGATGGTCACTGTCGGTCGGCGTGCAGCCCCGTTCCCGTTGCCCGACATGGTCCTCCTCACGCGTTGCCCACCCTAATCAGCGGCGGGCGGCCGGGCCACGCCGATCTCAGGAGGACTCCACGACGACGTCCGAGGCGGCTACGAGATCCCGCGACGACCAGCCCGCGGTGAACGTGTAGGTGCCGGCGTGCACCGACGGGGTCCCTTCGGTGTCGTAGGCGACCAGATCGCGGACGGGGATGTCGAGGCTCAGGCGCCGGGACTCGCCTGGTTCGAGGCGGACGGCCGCGAAGGCCCGGAGCGTCTGCGGCGGGTGCCCGGCTGGAGCCGGCGACGAGCTGTAGATCTGGGGGACCGCCTTGCCGGTTCGCGCTCCGCTGTTCCGCACGGTCAGCCGGGCGGTGATCCGATCTCCGATGCGCTCCGCGGTGAAGCGGTCCAGGGCGATCTCGGTGTAGCCGAGGCCATGGCCGAACGGGTAGGCCGGTTCGATCTCCTCGGCGTCGTACCAGCGGTAGCCGACCAGCAGGCCCTCGTCGTAGTCGACCACCCCATCGGCTCCCGGGTACCGTCCCGAAGCGGCCACGGGCGTCTGGGCCTCGTCGCCCGGGAAGGTGAGTGGCAGCCGGCCGCCGGGCTCGGCGTCCCCGAAGAGAAGGCGGACGAGGGCCGGCGCGAAGCCCTCACCGGGATTCCACACGTGCAGGACCGCGGCCGGCTGAACCCCGTCCGGCAGGGCGACGGGTCCTCCGGAGAGGGTCACCAGGACCGTGCGCGGGTTGGCCGCGGTGACCGCACGCACCAGCAGCTCCTGGTCGCCGGGGAGGCGGATCGAGTCGGCGTCCATCGCCTCGCCGGTGACCCGCCCGACGATCAGCACGGCGACGTCGGCCGCCGCTGCGGCGTCGACGGCGGCGCTGATCCGCTCGGCGACCGGCTCCACGCCGAGACGCAGCCCCGGCCGGACGGGCGTGCCCGGGATGGTGATGGCGGGCCCCGTCCGGTACTCGACGCGGACCCTGACAGATCGGCCCTCCGTGAGGTGGGCGACCGCGTGCAAGGGGTACTCGGGCCCTTCCACCATCGGTGAGGCCTCGCGGAACCCGGTGGCGAGCTCCTCGCCGCCGACGAGCAGGCGCGCCTCGCCGGCGAAGGTCAGCGTGAGGACGTGCGGGCCGCTGTCCGTCGGCTCGTACGCGGTCTCGAGGACGGCGGACCAGTCGGCCCCGACCTCGGCGGGTGGGTCGAGCAGGGCGAATTCGTCAAGTGCGACGGTCTGCTCCGTCCCCGCGCCGTCGTCCCGCACCACGGCGCTCACCACCGACCGGAGCGGGGGCAGCGGGACGTCACCACGGGTGCCGGGCGCCACGACGGGACGAGCGCCGGTGCGGGTTTCGAGCTGATCGGCCACCGAGGCGATGCGAGCGGAGCTGAGGCCGACAGCGGCGGAGCCGCCCATCACGAGGAGCGCGGTGGGATCGTCGACTCCGACCAGCGCGACGGTGCCGACGGCGCCGGCGTCGAGGGGCAGCAGCTCGTCGTTGCGGAGCAGCACGGCGCCCGCTTCGAGCTCCTCCTGGGCGAGGGCTTGCGAGGCGGCGTCGTCGAGCGGGAGACGGGGGTTGGCCGGCGCCTCGACGCCCGAGAGGTCGAGCGCAGTGAGCACATGCGAGGCGATCGCCTCCAAC
>DATCMN010000103.1:0-7910 GCA_036563405.1 Naasia sp.
GCTGCGGGGCGCGGCTGTGCCGGGCGCTTTCGCGGCCGGAGTCCTGCTGCCGCCCGCCGCCTTCGCACCCGAGCGCCCGGCAGCCGAGGCAGCGCCCTTCCCGGACGCCCCGGCGCGCGGCGCCGATGTCTTGCCCGTCGCCCGCGGCTTCCCGCCTGCCGCCGGAACGCGCGGGGTCGATCCATCCGACGGGCGCGGCTGGCGGGGAGCGGGCGTGCGGCGAGGCACGCCGGAGCGGCCCGCCGCCGCGTCCTCCGCGGCGGGCGAGCCGGCGCCCTGAGTCTCGACGGGCTGCTCAGCGGGCTGGGTGGCAGGCTCGTCCGGCACGTCGGTCATCCCCTCAAACCTAGCGAATGCGTGCGCTGCTCCTCCGCGTGAGGACCCTCCCCGACCGGTGCGAACGCACCTCCGCGCCCCCGATCGGGGGCGACTGTCGGTAACGATTCGGCTGAGCTAGCGGCGCGGAGCATACCGCGCAAGGGCTGTACCCCGGTACGATCAGAGGGTTACGAAGGGGTGACCAGCTGCTTTCATCACGTGAACGACCGGAGAACACCGTGAACACCCAGATCGTCATCCTCGCCGCTGGCATGGGCTCCCGCCTCGGCCGGTCGCTCCCCAAGCCTCTCACGCCCCTGAGCGACGGGCGCTCGATCATGGGTCAGCAGTTCGACAACATCCACGCCGCCTTCGGCCCGCACGCGGACGTCACCACTGTGGTCGGCTACAAGCTCGAGCACATCATGGAGGCCTTCCCGGAGGCTACCTACGTCTACAACGAGCAGTACGACCAGACCAACACCTCGAAGAGCCTGCTGCGCGCCCTCCAGTCGTCGGCGCCGGGTGGCGTGCTGTGGATGAACGGCGATGTCGTCTTCTCTCCCGAGGTGCTGATCCGCTGCCTGCCGCTCATCGCGCGCGACCAGTCCTTCGTCACCGTGAACACCTCGTCCGTCTCGGACGAGGAGGTCAAGTACACGACGACCGCGGAGGGCTACATCAAGGAGCTCTCGAAGACGGTCAAGGGCGGCCTCGGCGAGGCCGTCGGCATCAATTTCGTGTCCGGCCGCGACAAGGCGGCGCTGCTTCGCCAGCTCGGCCGTGTGGGCGCCCAGGACTACTTCGAGCGCGGCATCGAGCTCGCGATCGAGCAGGACGGGATGCTCGTCGAGCCGCTCGACATCTCGGACCTCTACGCGGTCGAGGTCGACTTCGCCGAGGACCTCGACCGGGCGAACCTGTTCGTCTGATCGTCCCGTGCCGCCGCCCGGCAGGCGCCGAGGCGGTCGGTAGAGTGCACCCGTGACCACGGCAGCTCCGCCCGCAGCGCTCGGCGCCCGGGCGACGGGGAGCCGGCGGTACCGCCAGGTGCTGTGGCTGCTCACCACGCGCGACCTCAAGGTGCGGTACTCCACGTCCGCACTCGGCTACCTGTGGTCGGTCCTGGACCCGCTCGTGATGGCGGGCATCTACTGGTTCGTCTTCACCCAGGTGTTCTCACGCAGCGTCGGCGAGGAGCCGTACATCGTCTTCCTCCTCGCCGGGCTGCTGCCGTGGATGTGGTTCAACGGTGCCGTCGGCGACTCGACGCGCGCGTTCCTGAAAGAGGCGAAGCTCGTCCGGTCGACGAAGATCCCGCGAACGATCTGGGTGAACCGGCTGGTGCTCAGCAAGGGCATCGAGTTCCTGCTCAGCCTGCCGGTCCTCGCGGCCTTCGCTCTCTTCGGCGGCGCCGAGCTCACCTGGGGGGTCCTGCTGCTGCCGGTCGCCATCCTGCTGCAGGCGATCCTCACGGCGGGCGTCGGCTTGATCGTCGCACCTCTGGTGGTGTTCTTCCGCGATCTGGAGCGAGCAGTGAAGCTCGCGCTCCGGTTCCTGTTCTACGCCTCGCCGATCATCTACTCCGCCCGCGACCTGCCGGACGGTCTGCACGGCTGGGCGGCGCTCAACCCGCTGACCGGGATCTTCGCGCTGTACCGCAGCGCGTTCTTCCTCGAGGAGCTCGACTGGTTCCTGGTCGGGGTGAGCGCGGCGGTCAGCGTGGCGCTTCTCCTCGTGGCTCTCGCCGTCTTCGCACGCACCGAGCGCGCCGTGCTCAAGGAGATCTGAGTGACGAGCGCTGTGGACCGGGCCGACCGGGCGGATGCGCCGGGCGCGGGGGCACCGGTCATCGAGGTGAGCGGTGCCGGCATCCGGTTCCGCCGCAACAAGCGAGGACGCCGCACCTTCAAGGACCTGTTCGCCGGCCGGAAGCGCCGCCTCCGGCCGGGCGAGTTCTGGGCGCTCCGCGACGTGTCCTTCCGGGTCCAGCCCGGGGAGGCGATCGGCGTCGTCGGACGCAACGGCCAGGGCAAGTCGACCCTCCTGAAGCTCGTGGCGGAGGTCGTCCTGCCCGATGAGGGTCGCGTCGACGTGCGCGCCGGCGTCGCGCCGCTCATCGAGATCACCGGCGGATTCGTGGACGACCTCACCGTCCGGGAGAACGTCTACCTGACAGCAGGCCTGCACGGGATGTCGCGCCGGGAGATCGATGAGCGCTTCGACGAGATCATCGCCTTCGCCGAGATCGGCGACTTCCTGGACACCCCGTACAAGCACCTGTCGAGCGGCATGAAGGTGCGGATCGCGTTCAGCGTCATCTCCCGCCTGGAGGAGCCGGTCCTGCTCGTCGACGAGGTGCTCGCCGTGGGCGACCGCGGCTTCCGGGAGAAGTGCTACGCCCGCATCGAGGAGCTGCTGGCCGGCGGCCGCACACTGTTCTTCGTCTCGCACAGCGAGCGGGATCTGCGACGCTTCTGCAGCCGCGGCCTGTACCTCGATCGCGGCCAGCTGGTCCTCGACGGCCCGATCGAGGATGTGCTCGCCCGCTACGCCGCCGACACCACGACCTGACCCCACCCCGGGACGTGCGCATGTCCACCCCCGGCGTGCTTGGGGCGGGGGTTCGTAGACTGCCGCCATGGCTGACGATGAGATCCCGCCCGGGCTGCTGAAAGCCTTCGACCGCCTCCTCGACGTGCAGCGCCCCCTGGTGCTGGCACACATCCGAGGGATCCGGCGGAAGCACCCGAATGCGACGCCCGAGCAGATCATCGGGATCCTCGAGCGCCGGTACCTGCTCGCCGTCACCACGGGCGGCGCGGCGACCGGCGCGAGCGCCGCGGTTCCCGGCGTCGGCACCGCGGCGGCCCTGGCCCTGAGCGGCGCCGAGACGGCGGGCTTCCTCGAGGCGAGCGCGCTATTCGCCCAAGCCGTCACCGAGGTGCACGGCATAGCGGTCACCGAGCCGGAGCGGGCGCGCTCACTCGTGATGGCGCTCATGCTCGGCTCCACCGGCAAGGACCTCGTCAAGCAGTTCGCCGGTCAGTTCGGCCCCGGCGCCGTCTCCCGGAACGCATACTGGGGCGAACTGGTGACCAGCAGGCTGCCGAAGGCGATGGTGAACCAGCTCACCGACAGACTGAAGCGCGCGTTCGTCCGCCGCTTCGCCCTCCGGCAGGGCGGGTCCATCATGGGCCGCCTCATCCCGTTCGGGGTGGGCGCGGTCATCGGCGGGGCGGGCAACCGGATGCTCGGCAATCGGGTCATCCAGAGTGCCCGGGAGGCTTTCCCGCCTCCTCCCCTGCAGCTGACCGCCGAGCTGGAACCGCGCGACAAGGCGGTACACGCGCACAAGCGATGGCCCGGCCTGGTCAACCTGCGGAAGAGCCGCCGCAGCACCCCCGAGCTGACTGCGGGCACTCCGGAGGAGTAGGCACCGGAGGAGTCGTCCGCGATGCTGAGGGGATGACTCCCGACGAGGTTATCGCCGACGTGCGGTCGTGGGACGGTTCCCTGATCCTGTCACCGGCTCCCGGAAGCGACTTCCCGGAGATCGCCTGGGGCGACTCGTTCTTCTACTACGCGCCGGACGGGCAGGTGCCTCAGAACACCCAGCCCTACGGCACGATCGTGACGAAGGACTACCCCGACGACACCCTCTCGCGACTCGACGAGCCGGGCCGCTGGCGGCTCAACGTGCACGTCGGATCCCGGACCTTCGAGGAGCTCACCGGCGAGGCGCCGCGCGCGATCTCCGACGACTGGGACTACGCGGAGCAGGACACAGTGCTGCCGCACCCGGTGTACGGGCAGTTGGGCTGGGTGTCGGTGGTCGATCCCGGCGAGCGCACGGGAGCCCTCGCCATGCAGCTCCTGCGCCGCGCGCACGACGATGCGCGCGTCCGGGCGGAGCGACGGCACGGCGGCCAGCCGGCAGCCGTGGCACCGCCGGACGACGGCGCTTCCGGCTAGTCGTTCCTGTCGTCCTCGGGGTCGTAGCTGTCGTCGACGGGCCCGTCCCCGCGGTGCAGCTGCGCGTGGCGCTGCCACTCGTCCATCAGGTGCTGCACCGCCGCGTGGAAGCGGGCCGTCGTCGCCCCCGGGGTGACATCGCCGAAGTAGTGCTCCACCCATCCGGCGAGCCGGGCCTTCGCCGTGTCGTCGTGCCCGACGGCCTCGACGCGATCGACCACGCCCCCGGCGTCCTCGGCCAGGAGCCACTCCGCATCCGACAGGTAGCCGCCGGGGTCGATCTCCGCCTCGGGGCTGACCGGCCGGGTGACGAGGATCGGCTTGCCGGTGGCGAGCCTGTCGTAGACCATCGCGGAGATGTCGACGACGGCGACGTCCGCTACAGCGAGCTGCCAGCCGATGTCCGGACCGGTGTCGTGCACGTGCTGGGCGGCGGGGTCGGCGGCGTTCGCGCGGGCGATCCGGCTGATGATCTCCCGGTTCGCCGCCCCGTAGGCGGAATCGACGACGCCGCTGCGCGGGTGCGGGCGGTAGATGACGCGATGCCGTCCTGTCGCGAGCAGCGCCGTGACCAGGGCGACGCCGTGCGTGGCGACCGACCCGTAGGCGGCCGCAGGCCTGTCGCCCTCCCAGGTCGGCGCGTACAGCACCACCGACCGCTCATCCGGCGTGTACGGCGGCGTCCCCGAGTAGTGGTCGGCCTGCGGGCGGCCGACACGGATGGCGCGCTTGTCGAAGTCGTAGTCCCAGAGCACGCGGCCGAGGCGGTCCCGTGCGGCCTGCCCTGCGATGAGGCTGTAGTCGTACGCCTTGAACTGGTTGGTCGTCATGTACATCTTGTCGCTCTCGCCGTGATTGACGAAGACGTGCCAGCGGCGCCCGTACCGCATCATCTGGAAGTTCCGGGCGTTCTGGTTGACGTACAGGACGAGCTTCAGCGGCTGATCGTGGACCACCTGCTCGAGATCGGTGACCCGGCGCACGTACGCGACGGGGAGAGGCGACTCGGCGAGCAGGGCTTCAGCGGCCTGGGGCGAACGGCTGAGGATCAGCACCGGCCAGATCCTGCTCAGTTCGGCGAGCGGCTTGTACCACTGGCGCACCTGGTACAGGTTGACGGCGCCGTCCGCGAAGTAGACGCCGATCTCGAATCGACCGCGCTGCAGCGGCGGCCGGTGCGCGAGGATCCGGTTCAGCCGTCGGGTGGACAGGCGGCTGGCCACCATCCTGCGCGCGGTGCTTCCGGCGAGGCGGAGGTCGGCGAGCAGTCCCACTCCCCCAGGCTAGCCGGGCGGGTCAGACGATCGGCGGCCGGCCCGCCCTGGTCATCCTCACGACTGTGCGCCAGGACATCGCCTTGCGGCCGTGCGGGTTCTGTGTCCAGCCCTCGAGCCAGCCCCCGACCCACTGGCGCAGCCCGCGACGGTCGCGGGCGAAGCGCACGGCGTGCACGCCGGTCCAGGCGAGCACGTACAGGGGCACCAGGAGCACCGGCAGGTTCCGACGGGCCAGCCAGACGCGATTGCGGGCGTTGAGCCGGAAGTATTCGGCGTGGCGGGTCTGCTCGATGACCGGGTGATGCGCCACCAGCTCCCCCGCGTACCAGGCTCGATGACCGGTATCCCACACCCGCCAGGCCAGCTCGATCCCCTCGTGCGCGTACCAGAAGGGGTCCGCCCAGCCGCCTGTGGCGTCGAACACCGCCCGGGGCAGCAGCACCGCCCCCTCCCAGCAGGAGAACACCGCACTGGAGCGGCGCGCGTCGCCCTTCCGGATGCGCGGGATCCAGCGCCGGGGCGACGCCGTGCCGGTAGGGTCCTCCACCCGCGGCTGGATCAGACCGATCGTCGGGTCCCGCTCGATCAGCGCTATCGCATCGCGGAGGAAGGTCGGCGAAGGGAGCACCGCGTCGTCGTCGAGGAAGAACAGGTACTCGCCCGACACGTCGGGGACTCCCGCGTTGCGGCCGGCCGGGATCCCCCGGTTGCGCGGCAGGGCCACCGTGCGCATGCCCGCCGGGATCCCGCCACGCAGGCCCGCCGGATCCCAGCCGTTCCCGACGACGACCGTGTCGGAGGTCACGCCCCGCTGGGCGGCGATGCTCTCCAGCCCGCGCCGCAGCTCCGCGGGCCGTCGGCCCTGCGTGAGGACGACGACGCCGACGGTCGGCTGGTCAGGCACGGACGCGCTTCGAGGCGAGGATGGCGACGAAGTGGCCGAGGAGGGCGAGCACCGCCAGTGGCACGAGCAGGCCGACCAGCCAGCGGTCGACGAGCACCGCCCCATCCGCCTGACCGGCCGCGGTGAGGACCGCGCCGAGAACGGCTGCGCCGAATGCGATGAGGGTCAGCTCGACCGAGTGGTAGAGGCGGTGGAACGGCACGAAGCGGGCCGCACGGCGCAGCTTGGCGACGAGCCGCTGACTGGGCACCGCCTCCTCCCGCTTGTCGGCGAGCTTCGCCAGCCCGGCGTTGGCGCGGGCGACGTGCACCATGTCGTTCAGCGCCTTGTTGAGCACGATGACGAGGGCGAGCAGGAGGCCGAGGCTCGTCCAGAGGAAGTCCTCCGGGGCCTCGAACGGGTAGCCGGCGGCGCGGATGCCGAGGGCGATCGGGATCAGCGCCTCGGTCGTGTAGTGGCCGACCTTGTCGAGGAACACTCCGGCGGGCGACGACTCGCCCCGCCAGCGGGCGACCTCGCCATCGCAGCAGTCGACGAGCATCTGCAGCTGCCCCAGCACCACCGCGAGCGCGGCGCCGCCGAGCCCGGGGATCAGCAGCGCCGCGGCGGTGGACCAGCCGACGAGGATCATCAGGCCCGTCACCCCGTTGGCGGTGATGGAGGTGCGCAGCAGTGCCCAGCTGAGGTACGGCGACAGCGCGCGCAGGTACAGCGAGGCGGTCCAGTGCTCGGCGTTGCGGCGGAGGCGCACCTCGGGCGGCTGGGCGACGCGCTTCAGCTCGGCGATGGAGGTCGGCGGGGCCGGGCGTGCCGGGGACGCGGCGGACGGGATGTCGGTCACCTTCCGGTGTAGGCCTGGATGTTGCGGGTGAGCTTCGCGACCCCGAAGAAGAAGCCGATGCCCCAGCAGAAATGGATGCACGGCAACACTAGGAGAAACCACAGAGCGGTGCGGAAGCCCGACGGCAGCGCAACGAACACGGTGGCGAGCAGCACGAAGGCGATGTACACACCGGGAATCAGGAACCCGAGCAGCGGCCACTGCGGCCCCGCACCGAGTGCGAGCTGCAGAAGGCCGACGACGCCGAGCAGCAGCCCGAGCGCGACGCCGAGCACCATGGTCGGCGGGGCGAAGTAGCGCAGGCCACCCGCCGTCGGGTGCTGGCGGGTCAGCTCCCCCCGCCACATTCCCGTGCTGAGGAACTGGCGCGCGAGGCGGCGGAAGCTGGAGCGCGGACGGTACGTCACGCGGAGAGCCGGGTTGAACCAGACAGTGTCGCCGGCCGTGCGCAGGCGCCGGTTCAGCTCCCAGTCCTGCCCCCGGCGGATGTTCTCATCGAACAGGCCTGCGGCCTCCAGCCGGTCCCGGCGGAAGACGCCGAGGTACACGGTGTCGGCCGGCCCTTCGGTGCCGCCCAAGTGGTGCGGGGTGCCGC
>DATCMN010000441.1:0-6508 GCA_036563405.1 Naasia sp.
CACCTGGTGGGCGCCCGTCGACTGGCAGCAGGCCGCGGCGGCGGCGCTCGCCGGGTTCCTCCTGCTCGGTGCCGTCCGGGCGTCCGGCGAGCTGCAGTCCGCCCGGCGGCGCGAGGGCAGGGGCCGGCGGGGCACCACCGACGCGGACCAGCTCGCTCGACTGACGGGGCTGCCGGGCATCGCCTGGGTGGCGCTGTTCGTGCTCGGCGCCCTCGCGTGCCTGGCCGCCGGCGTCTGGCTGATGCTCCGCCTCCCCCTCCCGGCCTGACTGCTAGTTGCCCGGTTCTGCTGCTCCTCCGGCCGGAGACAGCGCAGAACCGGGCAACTTGCGAGCGGCGGGCGCGGCCGTCAGGCGAGCAGAGCGCGGCGGTCCGCGGTGATCTGCTCGAGCAGGGCCTGCTCGTCCGGCGCGGAGCCGATCTGGGCGCGGCCGCGCAGCAGGCGCTGCCGGGTGTGCGCGAGCCGTGTCGCGTCGCGCACAAACCGCCGCATGGCCGCCACCCGGCTGACTCCCCCGGGCCCGGCCGGCGCGTTCCGCGCCCACGCCATGGCCCGCCGCCGGCCGTCATGGGTGGAGAGCAGGTTCACCTCGCCCGGCGTGAACCAGCCGACGGCCGCGTACTCGGCGAGGCGCTGCCGGGTGATCCGGCGCTCGTGCACCCGCAGGACTACGACTATCGCGACGGCCCCGAGGAACAGCGGCACCTGGACGGCCAGGTAGTAGGCGAGGACGTCGGAGACGAAGTAGAACGCGCCGTTCCAGAGGGCGTGCAGCAGGACGGCCGGGATCAGGCCGAGGAGGAAGAAGCCGAAGGCGCCGAGCGGGCCGGTCACGCGGGACGCGTAGCCGAGAGCGAGTCCGGTGCACGCGGTGAACATGATGTGCGCGAAGGGCGAGAAGATGCCGCGGACGATGAACGTGGTCGCGAGCTCCCCGAAGCCCCCCTCGATCAGTGAGCTGCCGAAGTACAGGATGTTCTCCGTGAACGCGAAGCCGGCGGCGACGGTGGCCGCGTAGACGAGCCCGTCGACGGGCCCGTCGAAGAACCGGCGCCCTGCCCACAGGATGAGCAGCACGCCGAAGCCCTTCGCGCCCTCCTCGACGATGGGTGCCTGGATGACGGATCCGCCGAAGTCGCCGAGGCCTTCACCCCCGGTCGCCGCTGTCGAGATCGACAGGGTGATGTCGACGAGCAGCGCGATGACCACCGAGGCGCCGGCGCCCCACAGGAACGCGAACCAGAGCGCGGCGCGCGGCTCCGGCTCCCACCTGTCGATCCAGCGGACGGTGAGGAGCACCACGACGAGCGGCAGCAGCGCGGCGACGGCCGACACCGCGACGCCGACCACCCCGAGGCCCACGAACAGGTAGGCCAGCACGAGCAGCAGGAGCAGGGACGCGAGCGCGATCCCGATCGCCGCGGCGACGGCTCCTCCCGTCCCTCCCGAGCGACGTGGCTGGTCGGGGAGGATGGCGGTGGCGGGCGTCGGCGACGCCGATGGCGCGGGGTACGGGCTCGTCATGCGGTCACGATATCGGCGCACCCCGGTGCAGCCGACCCCTTGCGCCCCAGTGTTGCGCCCCCATTCGCGATGAGAGCGCGACCAAGTCGTGGGCGGGACGAGGATGGGCCCCAGAAGGCGCACGAGAAGAACCAGTCGTACCCCTCCGAACGCCCCCATTCGTTGCCCCCGCCGCCGGTCGGCCGAACCGCCCGATCCCCGGCAGAGCGCGGATCGAAGGGTGGACTACTGCATCTCGGCCAGGTAACGCAATCCCCTTTTCCGTACCCCTTCCAGTTCGTAGTTTGGTTGGGCACGCTGTCGTGCGAGGGGAGTACAACCGATGACCATCAACACCATGTCTCCGCCGGTCGAGCAGTACGACCAGAGCCGCCAGTACCATCCGTTCGCCCGCCCGATCGATGACGGTCAGTGGATCGTGGAGGAGCCGGGACGCTCGCGTCCGCTCGGCTACGTCCGGTCCCGTCCGGCCGGGTCCGGCGAGGTCGAGTTCGTCGTCTGGCCGTGGCACGACGAGTCGATCACCGTCCGACCTTTCGAGGGCACCCACCCGACCCTGTTCCACGCGGTCTCCTGGCTGCGCTGGCGCATGGACGAGCGCGCCGCCTGATCGCCCACCGACGCCCTTCCCGCCTGAACCCGCGGGGAGGGCGTTTCCTCTGCCTCCGGCCGGAAGGCCGGCGGCTACTCGGCTCCGCTCGAGAGGGCGTCCATCTCCACCTCTGGTTCGCTGGTCGCGCGCCGGTACGGGTAGAGGTCCTCGTCGATCGGCACCCGCCCCACGGTGTTGAAGACGTTGGTGGCGACCATCAGGCCCGAGAACGCGACGAGCAGCACCCGCTCGGGCGGCGAGAACTGGGCGGCGAGCCGCCCGTAAATCTCATCCGGCACCTCGAGGGGGTTGCGGGCGATGTGGCGTCCGAAGTCGAGCAGGAGGCGATCCCGCTCCCCCTCGACCGGCCCGTCCGGATCCTGCCCCGCCTCCACCAGCACGCGGCGGAAGAACAGCGAGCACGGGTCGGAGCCGTTCTCCTCGGAAATCGCATAGGCGAGCAGGGAGACGCCACGCTCCCCGATCACCGGCACCAGCTCGTCCTTCAGCGTGTACCACTCCATGTAGGCGTTGAAGCTCGGCACATGCCCGAGCAGGGTGGCGCGCGTGTTGGTGACGGGGCGCCCGTGGGCGTCCAGATGCTGACGCTTGGCGGCCTGCGCCTCGTCGCTGAGGCCGTCCGCACGCGGGATGGGCAGGAAGTCCATGCAGCCAGACTAGGTCGCCTTCCGCAGCCTGCCCAGAGCGGCAAGCCCCTCCGCGGCGGCGGCGCCCGTCAGTACGATCCGACCATGTCACGCACTACCGACGACCGCGACAGCGCCGAACTCGGCGACCGGCTCGACCGCAACGAGACGGAGGCGGAGCGCCTCGACCGCAACTGGAACGAGATCCTGCAGGAGCTGCGGGTCACCCAGACGGGCACCCAGATCCTCACCGGGTTCCTGCTGACCTTGGCGTTCCAGCCCCGCTTCCAGGACCTCACCACCGAGCAGGTGATCGTCTACCTCGTCCTCGTCGGACTCGCGGTGCTCGCCACGGCTCTGGGGCTCGCGCCGGTCAGCCTGCACCGGGCACTGTTCCGGCAGCGTGCGAAGAAGGAGATCGTCGACCTGGCTGACCGGATCATGCAGTGCACGCTGGTCTGCGTCGGGCTGCTGGTCACCGGTGTTGCGATGTTCGTCTTCGACGTGGTGCTCGACCTGACGGCGGGGGTCATCGCCGGCATCGCCGCGGGCGTCGTCATCCTGGGGCTCTGGGTCGTGCTGCCGATCACCAACCACCCGCGGCGGCGCCGCGACCGCTGAGCCGCCCGTCGGCTCGCTCTCAACAGGCTGCTTGCCCGTCAACAGGCTGAGATCGGGGTTTCCAGCCTGTTGGAGGGAAACGAGCCTGTTGAGGGCGAGTTGAGGCGTCACCCGGGTCAGGCCGGCTTCTTGGCGGCCGCCTTCTTCGTGGTCGACTTGGGGGCCGTCGACTTGGGAGCGGACTTCTTCCCGGCAGGCTTCTTCTCGGCGGAGTCGCCGTCCTCGTCCTCGTCGTCCGCCTTCTTGGCCCGGGAGGACTTCTTCGCGGCCGGCTTCTCGTCGTCGTCGCCCTCGGCGGCAGCTCCGCGGCTCCGCTCGACGCTCCGGCGCAGCGCCTCCATCAGGTCGAGCACCTCGCCGCCCTCCGGCTCGGCCTTCTCCCCGAAGGTGGCGGCGGTGTCGACCGCTGCGCCCGCCTCGAGCTTGGCGTCGATGAGGGTCCGCAGCTGCTCCTGGTACTCGTCGGTGAAGTCCTCGGGCGTGAAATCGCTCTCGAAGCTCTTCACGAGCGCCGACGACATCTGCAGCTCCTTGTCGGTGACCTTCACGTCCTCGTCGAGCGAGGGGAAGTTCGCTTCCCGCACCTCGTCGCCCCACAGCAGGGTCTGCAGCACGAGCACGTTGCCCCGGACGCGGAGAGCCGCGAGCCGGGTGCGCTGGCGGATGGCGAACTTCACGATCGCGGTGCGGTCGGTCTCCTCGAGCGTCTTGCGGAGCAGCGCGTACGCCTTCGGCGAGCGCGAATCGGGCTCGAGGTAGTAGCTGCGCTCGAACATGATCGGGTCGACCTGGTCGCTCGGCACGAACTCGACGACGTCGATCTCGCGGCTCTGCTCCACCGGCAGGCTCTTCAGGTCCTCATTGCTGAGGATCACGGTGCGGTCGCCGTCGTCGTACGCCTTGACGATGTTGGCGTACTCGACGATCTCCCCGTCGATCTCGCACCGCCGCTGGTAGCGGATGCGTCCGCCGTCCTTGTCGTGCACCTGGTGCAGCGGGACGTCGTGGTCCTCCGTCGCGCTGTACACCTTGACCGGGACGTTGACCAGCCCGAAGGTGATCGCGCCTTTCCAGATGGACCTCATGTGCCCAGTATTCCGCGTGTGATCAGGCGGCCGGTAGCCTGGACAGTCCCCGCCCAGTGCGGATATGGCCACGGGACGGAGGACGGCATGCCGAAGTCGTCCGGCGAGGCGGTCGTCGTCGACGGCCGGCGCCTGCGCGTGACCAATCTGGACAAGGTGATGTACCCGGAGACGGGGACCACCAAGGCCGACGTCCTCGCCTACTACGCGCAGATCGCGCCCGCCCTCCTCCCGCACGCCCGGGACAGGCCGCTCACCCGGAAGCGCTGGGTGCACGGTGTGGGCACCGAGGACTCCCCCGGCGAGGTGTTCTTCCAGAAGAACATCGAGGAGGGGATGCCGGAGTGGATCCCCCGCAGGATGCTCAAGGGCTCTTCCTCCCGCAACGTGCACCCCCTCCTCAACGAGCGGGCAGCGCTCGCCTGGTTCGCGCAGTCCGCCGCGCTCGAGCTGCACGTGCCGCAGTGGAAGTTCGGTCCCGGCGACGAGCGCGCCAACCCGGATCGCCTGGTCCTCGACCTGGACCCGGGTCCCGGCGTGGAGCTCGCCGACTGCGCCGAGGTGGCCCGCCGTGCCCGCCGGATCCTCCTCGACGTGGGCCTCGAGCCGTACCCCGTGACGAGCGGCAGCAAGGGCATCCACCTCTACGCGCACCTCGACGGCACGCGCACGAGTGAGGAGATCTCGGCGTTCGCCCACGAGCTGGCCCGCGTGCTGGAGGCCGACGACCCGGACCTCGTGGTCAGCGACATGAAGAAGTCGCTGCGGCTCGGAAAGATCCTCGTCGACTGGAGCCAGAACAACGCCGCGAAGACGACGATCGCGCCCTACTCCCTGCGGGGGCGGATGCGCCCCACCGTGGCCGCGCCGCGCACCTGGGAGGAGCTGGACGACCCGGACCTCCGCCACCTCGACTACCGGGAGGTGCTCGAGAGGGTCGAACGGGGTGGGGACCTGCTCGCTGACCTCGACCCGGCAGGCCCCGAGTCGCGGGTGCTCGAGCCGACGCCGGAACGGATGGCCACCTTCGAGTCGACGCCCGAGGCGCGGGACCGGCTCGCCACCTACCGCAGCATGCGCGACGCGGCGAAGACCCCCGAGCCGGTTCCCGCCGACCCCGCCCGGCCATCCGACGGTCGCAGCTTCGTCATCCAGGAGCACCACGCGCGGCGGCTTCACTACGACTTCCGCCTCGAGCAGGACGGTGTCCTGGTGTCCTGGGCGGTGCCCAAGGGGGTCCCGGAGAACCTCAAGGAGAACCACCTCGCGGTGCACACCGAGGACCACCCGCTCGAGTACGGCACCTTCGAGGGGCGCATCCCCGCAGGCGAGTACGGCGGCGGCGAGGTGACCATCTGGGATGCCGGCGTCTACGAGCTGGAGAAGTGGCGGGACGACGAGGTGATCGTCACCCTGCACGGGCGGGACGGCGGCCCGCTCGGCGGGCCGGTCCGGGTCGCCCTCATCCGCACCGGCAGGACGCCGGAGGACGCCAAGAACTGGCTGATGCACCGGATGCGGCTCCCGGGCGAGGCGGCTCCTGCCCGCACCCGCACCGCACCCTCGAGCACGCGCGCAGCCGCGGCCCCGGCTCCCCCCGCCGCGGCACCCGCGGCGTCCGGCTCGGCGCCCGACCTCGACGACCTGCTGAAGCGCGGTCCGATGCTCGCGAGTCCCGGCACCTCCGCCGCCGTGGGTCCGGGTTCCGAGTGGGCGTTCGAGATGAAGTGGGACGGCATCCGCGCCCTCGTCGCCGTGGCGGAGGACGGCACAGTGCGGCTGGTGAGCAGGAACGGCAACGACCTGACGGCCGCCTATCCGGAGCTCCACGTCCTCGCCGAGACAATCCCGTCCGGCCGGCCCGCACTGCTCGACGGCGAGATCGTGGCGCTGCGCGCAGGCCGGCCCGACTTCGGGCTGCTGCAGCAGCGGATGAACCTGATCGGCGCCGCCGACATCGAGGCGGCCCGGCGAACCGCTCCCGTGCACCTGATGGTGTTCGATCTCCTCGTGCACGACGGACGCGACCTCACCTCCGC
>DATCMN010000443.1:0-4947 GCA_036563405.1 Naasia sp.
CTGTTCAGCTTCACCTTCTCGAGGCGCCGCGTCGCCGTGACCGCAGGGAGCACCACCTCCTCATGACCGATTTCTCGCAGCTGACCGCGGAGACGGTGCCCGACTACCTGGCCAGCAACCCGGGACTGTCCACGGTGCTCAACACCGGATCGCTCCGATCGGTGGAGGAGGTCGGGGACGGCAACCTCAACCTGGTCTTCATCGCGCGGGACGCCGACGGCCGCGCCCTGGTGCTCAAGCAGTCGCTGCCGCACGTGCGCACCGATCCGTCCTGGCCGATGACGCGCGAGCGCTCCACCCGCGAGGCGACCCTGCTGGCCGAGCACCACCGTGTCGACCCGGAGCACGTGCCATCGCTCTACGCGTTCGACCCAGTGCACTACGTGCTCGCGATCGAGGACCTCAGCGACCACCGCGTATGGCGGCGCGAACTCAACGAGGGTCGGATCCACGACTACGCGGCCGCAGAGCTCGGCCGGTACGTGGCCCGCACCGGCTTCGCCACGAGCGTGTTCGGCCTCGGCGGGCCGCGCAAGCGCGTGCTCGTCGCCGCGACCGCCAACCCCGAGCTCAGCGAGATCACCGAGGACCTCGTCTTCACCGAGCCGTACATCGAGCACGAGCACAACCGGGTCCTGGCCGGCAATGAGCCGGACGTATCGGCACTGCGCGCCGACCGGGAACTGCTGCGCCGGATCGGGCTCGCCAAGCTCAAGTTCGCGGATTCCGCGCAGTCGCTGCTGCACGGCGACCTGCACACCGGCTCGGTCTTCGTCCGCGAGGAGGGCCGCTCGGTGCGCGCATTCGACACGGAGTTCGGCGTCTACGGGCCGACCGGATTCGATCTCGGCGCGGTGTGGGGCAACCTCGTGATCGCCGCCGCGCGGGCGGAGGCGCTGGGGGAGCGGGAGCGCGCGGAGCGACTCCTCGAGCTCCCCGGCGAGCTGCTCGGCGCATTCGAAGCCGAGTACCGCGCGCTGTGGCCGTCGCGAGTCGACCCTCGCGTGTTCGGAGATGACGTCCTGGCCGAGGTGCTCGCGGGGATACGATCGGACGCCGCCACTTTCGCCGGCGCGAAGGCGATCCGGCGGATCGTCGGCTTCGCCAAGGCGGCCGACATCGAGACCCTCGACGAGGACGCCCGGGTGGGCGCGGCGCGCGCCGTGCTGCAGGCCGGGCGGGCGCTCCTCGTCGACGGCGAGGCGGCGGCCGGGGCGGCGGTGGCCGGGATCCTGGCGGAGCACGCTCGGCACTAGGGGCACGGCCGGTTCGGCATCTCCGGCGGTCAGCAGGCCTCAGACGTGCATGAGCGTGAGGACGGCGATCTGCCACTCGCCGTCCGACGCGACGAGCTGGTAGATGAAGCGCTCCGGCTCCGCACCCTCGTGGTGCCAGGTGACGTCGGCCCAGATGCTGTGCTCCGTCTCCGCGACTACCCTCACGTCGGCGCGGGTGTCGGTCACACCGTCGTACTGGCCGAACGCCGAGTGGAAGAAGGCCTCCGTCTGCGTCCGGTCGGCCACGACCAGTGACTGGGCGGGGAACAGGATGAGGGCGGGCACCGCGTACTTGCCGGCGATGGCACCCGCATCGCGGTCGAGGAGGGCGGTGCGGTAGCCGTCGAAGAAGGAGGTCGCCTGGTCGTTCGCGCTCATGCGTCCACGCTATTCGCGGACCTGGGGAGAACCTGGGTCAGCGCGCGCGAGTGCGGACCGTGAAGCGGAGCAGCCACTCCACGATCTCGGTGTGCCGGCGCGCGTCCGCCAGGGTGGCGCCCCACGCGTACAGCCCGTGGCTCGCCACGATCAGGGCGGGGACCTCGGCGATTCCGTCGGCCGGATGTCGGTAGAGCTCCTCGAACCTGTCGCCCAGCTCACCCATGTCCTGGCTGTTCGGCACCACCGGGATGACCACCGTCTCGCCGTGGGCGGAGTGGCCGATGCCCTTCAGCATCTCCAGGTCCCGCAGCTCCACGCCGTCCGGCCAGAAGAAGCCCGCCTCCACTGCGGCCATCGCGTGCACATGCACTGCGGCCCCCGCCCCCGTCACGGCGGCGATCCGCGCGTGCAGCCCCGCCTCAGCGGAGGGGACCAGCCCGCGGTCGTCGTCGGGCAGCAGCTCCCCGCTGCCGTCGACGAGGACGACGTCGTCCGGGCCGAGCTCGCCCTTATCGAGGCCGGAGGCGGTCACCGCCAGGCGCAGCGGGTGGCGGTCCAGGGTGAGCGACAGATTGCCGGAGGTGCCGCGCATCCAGCCCATGGCCGCGAACCTGGCGGCCTCCGCCGCGAGCAGCGCACCCGCCTCCTGCAGGCCCGTCACGGCGCCTGCACCTCCACCTCGTCGAAGGAGGAGACGACCGGGGCGTCCCCGAAGTCGGCGCCCTCCCACGGCTCGCCGGGGCGGGAGAAGGCGACGACCTGCCAGCTGGCCCGAGCCGCCGCGGCGACCTCATCCGGGTGATCGGTGAAGAACACGAGGTCGCCGGGCTCGCGGCCGAGCTCGGCGGCGATGCGGTCGTAGGACTCCGCCTCCTTCTTGGGGCCCGCGTTGACCGTGTCGAAGTAGGCCGAGACGAGGGGCGTCAGGTCGCCGCTCGGGGAGTGCTGGAACCACGGACGCTGCGAGGCGACCGACCCGGAGGAGAACACGGCGATCGCGACGCCCGCCGCGTGCCAGGCGCGGAGCTTCGGGGCGACGTCGTCGAAGAAGTGCGAGGAGATCTCCGAGCGCCGGAAGCCCTCCGCCCAGATCTGGCCCTGCAGCGTCTTGAGAGGCGTCGATTTCACGTCCTCCGCCATGAACCGGTGCAGCGCGGCCACGATCTCCTCATCGCTCGCATCCGGCGCGAGGGCGGCCTCCTCGATCGCCTGCTGCCGCGCCGCGCGGACATCGGCGTCGTCGGCGTGCTCGCGCAGCCAGGGGAGGAGCCGAGGACGGGCGTAGTCGTACAGGTCGCCGAGGATGAACCCGGCGGCGCTCGTCGTGCCCTCCAGGTCGACGACGAGGGTGCGGGCGCGGAGGGTCAGGGTCATGATTCCAGCCTAGGGAGATCGGGTCCGGGGTCGCGGGCGGTCAGGAGCCAGGCACGGGCACGGTCGAAGACGGCGGCCGACGCCGGGCCGACCAGATGCCGCGGGAGCCTCTCCAGGTCCGCGGCGTGCGAGTAGCCCGCCACCCGCCGGATCGCCTCCACGGCGGCGAAGCGCCACGCGTCGTCCCGGATCCGGTCGAGGTCGAGGGGCAGCCGCTCGGCGGTCGCGAGCTCCGCGGTGAACGCCTTCCACGACGCGGCGATGCCCGCCTCCCGCTCGGCGGCGAGCTCGGTGGCGCCGACCGCCTCCGCGGCTGTCGCGGCGATGGCCAGGTTCGCCCAGTACAGCCCGAGGTCCATGCCCACGGGGCCGACGAAGGAGAACTCGGGGTCGAACACCTTCGTCGTCCAGGCGCCGCCGCGCACGCCGACCATGACCGACCCTGTGTGCAGGTCGCCGTGCAGGAGGGCTTCCTGAGCCGCGTCGAAGCGCTGGCGCGCCACGGCCACCGCCGCGCCGACCTCGGAGTCGGCGTGCAGCGCTCGCACGCGCGGGTCGAGGTGCGGATGCCAGGAGTTGTGCTCGTGCGGTCCGTACGGCTCTGTGAGCACCACGTCGACGGTGAGGGCGCAGAGCTCGGGGTTCGCCGACTCCTCGATGAGCCGGTCCCGCTCCGCGCCGCTGAGGCCGGCGGTGGCCGCGGTGAGGGCGCCGACGAAGCGGCCGACGGCGATGGAGGTCGACCGCACGTCGAGCTGCGCCGGTGCACGGCCTTCGACGACGGCGGCCACCTGAGCAACGAGGGCGTCGCGCAGCACGGCCAGGTCGGACAGGTCCTCCATGACCAGCACCCAGCGGTCCAGATCCGCGTGCATGATGCGCGGGACCACCTCGGGCGCGACGACCGAGAGCCTCTCGTAGGCCCGCGCCTCCGCACCTATCCGCGCGGGGTCGATGGGCCACGACGGGCCGGCCGCCTGCACCCACGGTGGTGCCTGCTTCACGGCGATGCCCCGTCCCGGGGCCGGCGCATCCTGTCCGTGCGCGAGGAAGACGCGGTTCATGTTGCCGGCTGTCACCTCCCGCACGGTCACCGCCCCCGAGCGGCCGCCGATCGAGCCGAGCAGGCCGATGGAGTCGAGGTAGGCGCGGACATCGTCTTCCGTGACGAGCAGGTCGGTCACGGGCGCCCTCCCGGGCCAGCCGGGAGGGCGGGCGGGAAGTGGTCGCGCAGCCTGTCCGGCGGATACACGCCGGTGATGGTGACCACGTCCGTCACGAAGCGGGGAGGGGTCACATCGAAGGCCGGGTACCAGGCGTCAGTGACCAGGGGACTGGCGGTGCGGCGGCCGAGGACCTCGAGCACCTCGGCGGGGTCCCGCTCCTCGACGACGATGTGCGCGGCGGTCGGCGCGGTCGCGTCCGGCTCGTGCACGAGCGCGTGGAACGGCACGCCGAACGCGGATGCGGCGACAGCGAGTCCCAGGGTGCCGACCTTGTTCACGACCGATCCGTCGAGGGCCACCCTGTCGGCGGCAGTGACGAGAGCGTCGATCGGACCGAGTGAGGAGCCGGGCGCCAGGGCGGCGGCACCCATCCCGTCGGTGATGAGGGTCACGTGCTGGCCGAGCTCCCGCAGGGAGTGCGCGGTCAGCCGGGCGCCCTGCAGGTAGGGCCTGGTCTCCGTCGCCACCCAGTCGTAGTGCCGGCCGGCGGCCTCCGCCGCGTTCACGAACTCGAAGAGGTAGGAGTCCATCCAGCAGTGGGTGAGGATGCGGGCCCCGTCGGGCAGCACGGTGACCGCGTTGCGGCCGAGCGCGCGGCTGCGCTCCCGGTACTCGGCCTCGGTCGCCCGTGCCGCGGCGATCGTGGCCTCGACCAGCTCGGCGGTGCTCGTGGCGCTCGCCGCCTCCGC
>DATCMN010000445.1:0-9951 GCA_036563405.1 Naasia sp.
TCCGGGCCGCCGGGGTCCGCGCAGAGCTCGACGCCAGCGATGACCGGATGCAGAAGAAGATCCGCACGCACACCAAGGCGAAGGTGCCCGTGCAGCTCATCGCGGGGGAGGACGACAGGGCCGCGGGCTCCGTCAGCTTCCGCTTCCGGGACGGCAGCCAGCGCAACGGCGTCCCCGTCGACGAGGCCGTGGCGCTGCTGCGCGCCTCCATCGACGACCACCGGCAGGTTCTGACGGCGGACGACCTGGCATGACGCCCGGTCCGTACTCGCCCGGCGAGTTCCCCGGCGTCGACGCGCGCCCGGCGGACGGCTTCGCCGCGGTCCCGGACGCGTTCCAGCGGCTGTGGACGCCGCACCGGATGGCGTACATCGCGAGCGGCGGACAGCCCGAGGAGTGCCCGTTCTGCATCGCTCCGGGGCTGCCGGACGAGGACGCCCTCATCGTCGCGCGCGGCACCACCGCCTACGTTCTGCTCAACCTGTTCCCGTACAACTCCGGGCACCTGCTCGTCTGCCCGTACCGACACGTACCGCTCTACGACGAGGCGACGGAGGAGGAGACGCGCGAGATCGCCGAGCTCACCCAGACCGCCATGCGGGTGCTCCGCGAGATCGCCGGCACCGACGGCTTCAACATCGGCATGAACCAGGGCCGGGTCGCCGGAGCCGGCATCGCCGCCCACCTGCACCAGCACGTGGTGCCCCGCTGGGCGACCGACGCGAACTTCTTCCCGATCATCGCCCGGACGAAGGCACTGCCCCAGCTGCTGGGAGACGTCCGGGCCGCCGTCGCGGCCGCCTGGCCGGGCGTAGACTAGAGGCCGCACCGCGGGCGGTCCCGTGGCGCCGCACGCCTGGAACCGGGCGTGCGCAGCACAGATGGGCACGGACGTGACGGACAGCACTGCGAACTCGGGCAACGGATCCTTCGGCACCAGCCGCGTCAAGCGGGGCCTTGCCGAGATGCTCAAGGGCGGCGTCATCATGGACGTCGTCACCGCCGAGCAGGCGAGGATCGCCGAGGACGCCGGCGCCGTCGCCGTGATGGCGCTCGAGCGGGTGCCCGCGGACATCCGCGCGCAGGGCGGCGTCGCCCGGATGAGCGACCCCGACCTCATCCAGCAGATCATCGACACGGTCTCGATCCCGGTCATGGCCAAGGCCCGCATCGGCCACTTCGTCGAGGCGCAGGTCCTGCAGGCGCTCAAGGTCGACTACATCGACGAGTCGGAGGTGCTGTCGCCCGCCGACTACGTGAACCACATCGACAAGTGGGACTTCACCGTCCCCTTCGTCTGCGGTGCCACCAACCTGGGTGAGGCGCTCCGCCGCATCACCGAGGGCGCTGCCATGATCCGCTCCAAGGGCGAGGCCGGCACGGGCGACGTGTCCGAGGCCACCAAGCACATCCGCACCATCAAGGGCGAGATCCGGGCCCTCGGCGCGAAGAGCCC
Source organism: Naasia sp. (assembly GCA_036563405.1). GTDB lineage: Bacteria > Actinomycetota > Actinomycetes > Actinomycetales > Microbacteriaceae > Naasia. Next base: position 1,457 of record DATCMN010000445.1, read on the forward strand.
CGACGAGCTGTACGTCGCGGCGAAGGAGCTGCAGGCGCCCTACGAGCTCGTCGTCGAGATCGCCCGCACCGGCCAGCTTCCCGTCGTGCTGTTCACCGCGGGCGGCGTCGCCACCCCCGCGGACGCCGCGCTCATGATGCAGCTCGGCGCGGACGGCGTGTTCGTCGGCTCCGGCATCTTCAAGTCGGGCGACCCGGCGAAGCGGGCGGCCGCCATCGTGCGCGCCACCACCTTCTACGACGACCCGGCCGTGATCGCGGACGCGTCCCGCGGGCTCGGCGAGGCGATGGTCGGCATCAACGTGGCCGACCTGCCCGCGCCCCACCGCCTCGCCACGCGTGGCTGGTAGACCGCCGACCGTCGGGGTCCTCGCCCTCCAGGGCGACTTCCGCGAGCATCTCGCCGTCCTGCGCGGACTCGGCGCCGAAGCGCGCCCGGTCCGCCGGCCGGAGGAGCTCGCCGAACTCGACGGACTGGTGATCCCGGGCGGCGAGTCGACGGTCATCGACAAGCTGTCGCGCGCCTTCGGAGTCGCCGAGCCCCTCAAGGCGGCCATCGCGGACGGTCTGCCGGTGTACGGCACCTGCGCCGGCCTCATCATGCTGGCGGACACCGTCCGCGACCGGATCGCCGGCCAGGAGAGCTTCGGGGGACTCGACGTCGTCGTCCGCCGCAACGCCTTCGGCACCCAGCTCGACTCCTTCGAGACCGACCTCGACGTGCCGGAGCTCGGCGAGAAGCCGGTGCACGCGGTCTTCATCCGGGCGCCCATCGTCGAAGAGGTCGGCCCTGCCGCCCGCTCGCTCGCGGAGCTCGAGGACGGCACGGTGGTCGCGGTGGAGCAGGGGAGCCTCCTCGGCACCTCCTTCCACCCCGAGGTCACCGGCGACGACCGCTTCCACCGGTACTTCCTCGCGAAGCTGGGCTGACGCGCCGCGCGCAACTGTCGGCGCGGGTGCACCGACCTCGGCGCGGGTGTCGTATCGGGTGCGCCGAGGGCGTTCCACCCGCGGCGACGCGGCGGCTAGCCTGACCGGGTGCTCCCGTCCGCGCTGCCCGTGCGCCGGGTGGAGGAGCACGCGCTCGCGCCGATGCCCCGCGCGGCGTGGCCGGCCACCGTGCCGGCGGTCCGCCAGCTGCTCGACGAGGGCCTCGACCTCGGGCCTGTGACGGTGCTGGTGGGGGAGAACGGGACGGGGAAGTCGACGATCGTCGAGGCGGTCGCGATGGCGTTCGGCCTCTCCGGCGAAGGCGGCTCCAGTTCGGCGATGCACGCCACCCGGCCGTCCGAGTCGGCGCTGCACGACTCGCTGCAGCTGGTCCGCGGCGCGGGCGGCAGCCGGCGCGGCTTCTTCCTCCGGGCCGAGACCATGCACGGGCTCTACACCTACCTCGACAGCGTGTGGGGCGACTCGGGGCTGCACTCGCTGTCGCACGGGGAGTCCTTCCTCGAGGTCGTCGATTCGCGCTTCCGGGACAGGGGACTCTGGGTCCTGGACGAGCCGGAGGCCGCCCTGTCCTTCTCCGGCGCGATGGCGCTGCTCGGAGCACTGAACCGGCTCGTGGCGGACGGCGGCTCGCAGGTGATCCTCTCCACCCACTCGCCGCTCCTCGCCGCCATCGACGGCGCCACGATCCTCGAACTCGGCGAGCACGGGTATCGGCGCGCGCAGTGGGACGATCTCGAGCTCGTACGCACCTGGCGCACCTTCCTCGACGGGCCCGAGCGGTTCCTGCGCCACCTCCGCTGACCCGCCGACGAGCGCACCGCGGCTCGCCGTAGAATAGGTGGGCGAATCGAGGAGGCGATACCCATGTCGGGTCATTCCAAGTGGGCGACCACCAAGCACAAGAAGGCGATCATCGACTCCCGCCGCGCGAAGTCGTTCGCCAAGCTCATCAAGAACATCGAGGTGGCCGCGAAGATCGGCGGCGCCGACCTGTCCGGCAACCCGACCCTCGTCGACGCCGTGCAGAAGGCGAAGAAGACGAGCGTTCCCAACGACAACATCGACCGCGCCATCAAGCGCGGCGCCGGCCTCACCGGGGAGACCGTCGACTACCAGACCATCATGTACGAGGGCTACGGCGCCGGGGGAGTGGCCCTCCTCATCGAGTGCCTCACCGACAACCGCAACCGCGCCGCCGCCGAGGTGCGCACGGCGATGAGCCGCAACGGCGGCACCATGGCGGACCCGGGCAGCGTGGCCTACAACTTCAGCCGCAAGGGCGTCATCCGCGTCGAGAAGACCGACGGCCTCACCGAGGACGACGTCCTGGGGGCGGTCCTCGACGCCGGCGTCGAGGACGTGGCCGCCCGCGGCGAGAGCTTCGAGATCGTCACCGAGCCGAGCGACCTCGTCGCCGCGCGCACCGCGCTGCAGGAGGCGGGAATCGACTACGACTCCGCCGAGGCCGAGTTCGTGCCCGGCGTGCAGGTGGAGGCGGATGCCGACGTCGCCCGCAAGGTGTTCAAGCTGATCGACGCGCTCGAGGACCTGGACGACGTGCAGAACGTCTTTGCGAACGTCGACGTCTCCCCGGACGTCCTCGCCGAGCTCGACAACGACTGACCCGTGCGGGTCCTCGGCGTCGACCCCGGCCTGACCCGATGCGGGGTGGGCGTCGTCGACGTCACGCCCGACCGCAGGGCGACCCTCGTGCATGTCAGCGTGGTCCGTACCCCGCCGGACATGCCGCTGGAGGAGCGCGTGCTCGCGATCGGGCGCGGGATCGCGGAGCTGCTCGACGAGCATCGGCCGGCCTCCGTCGCGCTCGAGCGGGTGTTCGCCCAGCACAACGTGCGCACCGTGATGGGCACGGCGCAGGCGAGCGGCGTCGCGATGTTGATGGCGGCGCAGCGCGGCCTGCCCGTCGGGCTGCACACCCCCTCCGAAGTCAAGGCGGCCGTGACCGGGTACGGATCCGCGGACAAGAAGCAGGTGGGCGCCATGGTCGCGCGCGTGCTCGGCCTCGACGCCCCGCCCACCCCGGCCGACGCCTCCGACGCCCTCGCCCTCGCCATCTGCCACGCCTGGCGCACCCCGGCAGCGGCCGCCCGGACGGTGGGGGCCGGCGCCCTCACCCCGGCGCAGCGGGCCTGGGCCGAGGCGGAGAAGGCGACCCGCCGCCGCTGACCGGGCGGCGAGTTGCCGAGATCTCGGGCAAGTCGCTGCCGAGTTGCCCGAGAACTGGGCAGGTCGGCGCTCCGCCGGTCGAACACTTCTTCGACTCTCCGGGGCGCCTGACGGGAAGCGTCGGTGCGGATGCCTAGCCTTGCGGCCATGATCTCCTCGCTGCGCGGCACGGTAATCGCCGTCGCCGGCACCTCCGCCGTGATCGAGGTGAACGGCATCGGCTACTCGGTCGCCGTCACCCCTCAGCACGCCCTCGCGCTCCGCCATGGCGAGACGGCGCTCGTCCACACCGTGCTCATCGTCCGGGAGGACGACCTGTCGCTGTTCGGCTTCGCCGACGTCGATGCGCTGCGGGTCTTCGACCTGCTCCGCGGCGTCACCGGTGTCGGCCCGAAGTCGGCGCTCGGCGTGCTCTCCGCGATGACGCCCGAGCAGGTCGCCGTCGCGGTGGCGAGCGAGGACGACGCGGCCTTCCGCAAGGTGTCCGGGATCGGGCCGAAGACGGCCAAGCTGATCGTGGTGTCCCTCGCCGGCAAGCTGATCGCACCGCGAACCCCGTCGGCCCCGGTGTTCTCGCCGTCCGCCCTCGGAGACGACGTGGTCGTCGCGCTGGTCGGCCTCGGCTGGCCGGAGAAGACGGCGCAGCAGACCGTCGCCGATGTGCTCCGTGACAACGAGGGCGAGCGCAGCACCGCGCTCCTCCTGCGCGCCGCCCTCGCGCGGCTCGGACCCCGGCAGCTGGTCCCGTGAGCGGTTCGATAGTGCAGCCGGAGCCCGAGTCGGAGACCGAGCTCGCCTTCGAGGGTGCGCTGCGGCCGAGCTCGCTCGGCGAGTTCGTCGGCCAGCAGAAGGTGCGCGGCCAGCTCCAGCTGCTGCTCTCCGCGGCCGCCATGCAGAACCGGACTCCCGATCACATCCTGCTCGCCGGTCCGCCGGGGCTCGGCAAGACGACTCTCGCGATGATCATCGCGGCCGAGAGCGCCCGCCCGCTGCGGATGTCGAGCGGCCCGGCCATCCAGCACGCAGGCGACCTCGCGGCCGTGCTGTCCGCGCTGGTGCCCGGCGAGGTGCTGTTCATCGACGAGATCCACCGCATGGCGCGCAGTGCCGAGGAGATGCTCTATCTCGCGATGGAGGACTTCCGGATCGACATCATGGTCGGCAAGGGCGCGGGCGCGACCAGCATCCCGCTCGATCTGGCGCCGTTCACGCTGGTGGGTGCCACTACTCGCAGCGGACTGCTGCCGAACCCCCTGCGCGACAGGTTCGGCTTCACTGCCCACCTCGAGTTCTACGAGACGGAGGAGCTGGAGCGGGTGCTCTACCGGGCAGCTGCTCTCCTCAACCTCCGTATCGCCCCCGATGCGCTGAACGCCATCGCGCGCCGCAGCCGGGGCACCCCGCGTATCGCGAACCGGCTGCTCCGCCGCGTGCGCGACTACGCGCTCGTGCACGGCACGGACGCCGGCACCGAGGCGGTGGACGCGGCGCTGGAGCTGTACGACGTGGACGAGCTCGGTCTCGACCGCCTCGACCGCGCCGTCATGCAGATCCTCCTCAGCCGCTTCGACGGCGGGCCAGTCGGCCTCAGCACCCTCGCCGTCTCGGTGGGGGAGGAGGCGGAGACCATCGAGTCGGTGGTCGAGCCGTTCCTGGTGCGCACCGGACTGATCACGCGCACCCCGCGGGGCCGCGTGGCGACGCCCGCGGCGTGGGAGCATCTGGGGCTGGCGCGCCGCGCCGACCCGTCGGTCCCGGCCGCCCTGTTCGACTAGCCGTAGACTGTCGGGCGTTCCAGCGCCCGTGCAGGCGAACCGCTGCCACCGCGCTCCCAGTCCGCATCGCTACTCTGACGCGGACTCACTTCGAAAGGCTTCTCCTGTGGACCCGTTGTCCCTCATCATGCTCGCGGTCCTCGCGCTGCTCATCTTCTTCATGTTCCGCAACAGCCGGAAGCGCCAGAGGGATGTCCAGGCGATGCACGAGCGCACACGCCCCGGCGTCGAGGTCATGACCAACTTCGGCCTGTTCGGCACCATCGTCGCCATCGACGACGAGGAGAACAAGGTGCAGCTCGAGACCGGCCCCGGCACCATCCTCACCGTGCACCGCCAGACGATCGCGAAGATCATCACCCCCGACGACGTGGTGACGGACGATGACGTCGTGGCCGCCGAGGAGGGCGAGCTCGACGCGAGCGACCCCGCCTACGGGGAGCGGAACGACCCGGCGACCGGTGTCGACCTCGGCAAGCCCGCGACCGGCCGCACCGAGCGCACCGACCAGTAGCGCTTCCCGGATACCCTTTACCGTCGCCGCGCCTCCGCGCGGCGGCGGTTTCCCCTGCCCCACGAGAGAGCTGAGTCGCGAGTGGCGAGAAATCCGAGCCCGGTCCGGAAGGCCTGGCGCTCCCTGGCCATCCTGGGAGGGCTGATCGCCCTCCTGGCCGGCCTGAACACCCTCGGCGCTGTCGCCTTCAACGGGTCCTGGACCCCGAAGCTGGCGCTCGACCTGGAGGGCGGCACCCAGCTGACGCTGGCGCCCATCGTCGAAGGCGGCGCCGAGGTCAGCCAGGACCAGCTGGACCAGGCCGTCGCCATCATCCGCCAGCGGATCGACGCATCCGGGGTCTCCGAGTCGGAGATCACCACGCAGGGCGGCCGCAACATCGTCGTCTCGATCCCGGGGCAGCCGGACGAGCAGACCCTGGCGCGGATCCAGGCGTCAGCGCGCCTCGAGTTCCGCCCCGTGCTCCTCGCCGGCATCCCCTCCGCGGACAGCATCGAGACGCCCACCCCCACTCCCACGCCGGGCGCAACCGATGCGCCCGCCGACTCGTCGACCGGCTCGCCGGCACCCGAGTCGACGGACGGCGCGACGCCCGCACCCGAGCCCACCGAGTCGGGGGCCCCCACACCTGCGCCGACACCGACGGACGCGAGCGACCTCGCGCAGGTCACGCCCGAGCTCCAGGCCGCCTACGACGCGTTCGAGTGCGGCAGCATCGACTCGACAGTGCCGGCGCCCGAGGACGAGCCGCTGCTGACCTGCGAGTCGGACGGCACGGTCAAGTACCTCCTCGGCCCCGTGGAGGTGACCGGCGCCGACGTCGCGGACGCCTCCAGCAGCATCGCGACGACGCAGCAGGGTGCCAGCACCGGCACCTGGCAGGTCGCCATCGACTTCGACGACGAGGGCACCGCGGCATTCGGCGACGTGACGACCCGGCTCACCGCCCTGCCGTCCCCGCAGAACCAGTTCGGCATCGTGCTCGACAAGCGGGTCATCTCCGCCCCGGTCTCGCGCGTGGTGATCCTCGACGGCAACGCCAGCATCACCGGCAACTTCACGCAGGAGACGGCCAAGACGCTCGCCGACCAACTCAAGTTCGGCGCGCTGCCGCTGAGCTTCGAGACCCAGTCGCAGGACCGCATCTCGGCCACCCTCGGCTCCGACCAGCTGCGGAGCGGCCTCATCGCCGGCCTCATCGGCCTGATCCTCGTCGTGATCTACTCGCTCATCCAGTACCGGGGCCTCGGCTTCGTGACCGTGGCGTCGCTGCTGGTCGCTGCGGGCCTCACCTACCTGGTGATCACCCTGCTGTCCTGGCGGCAGGGCTACCGCCTGTCGCTCGCCGGCATCGCCGGCCTCATCGTCGCCATCGGCATCACCGCGGACTCCTTCATCGTGTACTTCGAGAGGATCCGCGACGAGCTCCGTGACGGTCGCGGACTGTCCGGGGCGGTGGAGACCGGCTGGAAGCGCGCCTGGCGCACCATCCTCGCCTCCGACGCGGTCAACCTGGGCGCCGCGGTCATCCTGTTCCTCCTCGCCGTCGGCAATGTGCAGGGCTTCGCCCTCACCCTCGGCCTGACGACGCTCATCGACATCGCCGTGGTCGCGCTGTTCACCCACCCGATGCTGCAGCTGCTCAGCCGCACCCGGTTCTTCAGCGAAGGGCACAAGCTGTCCGGGCTGGACCCGAAGGCGCTGGGCGCCGTCTACCGCGGGAGGGCGCAGTTCAAGGCGCCGGTCGCCGAGGCGAAGAGCCGCGTCGGCGCGACCCGGGAAGCCGCCCGCCGGCAGACAATCGCCGAGCGGAAGGCCGCGGGCTCCACGCTCACCGTCGAGGCGCCGAACGGCATCCCGCCCGAGGTCGACGAGACCCCGACCCCGCGGAAGGGAATCTGATGGCGAGCTTCTCGCAGTTCGGCAACGACCTCTACACGGGCAAGCGCTCGATCGACTTCATCGGTCGCCGGCGCACCTGGTTCATCATCTCCGCCGTCGCGGTGCTGCTGTCCCTCGCGGTGCCCTTCCTCCGCGGCGGGTTCACCTTCGGGATCGAGTTCACCGGCGGAAGCGAGTTCCGTGTCTCGAACCTCGAGTCCGTCGACCAGGAGCCGGCGATCGATGCCGTCGCCTCGGTCGCTCCCGAGATCGCACCGCGCGTGTCCTCGGTGGGCACCAATTCCATCCGGGTCCAGACGGATCAGCTCGCCGACGAGGAGAGCAACGAGGTCCGCGAGGCGCTGGCCGAGGCGTACGGCGTGCCCGTCGACGAGGTCACGGAGTCCTTCATCGGGCCCTCCTGGGGCGCCGACATCACGCGGCAGGCCCTCACCGGCCTGCTGATCTTCCTCGTGCTGGTGGGGCTGTTCATGGCCGTCTACTTCCGCACCTGGAAGATGAGCGTCGCGGCGATGGTCGCGCTGCTGCACGACCTCGTCATCACTGCGGGCGTCTACGGCATCGTGGGCTTCGAGGTCACCCCGGCGGCCGTGATCGGCTTCCTGACGATCCTCGGCTACTCGCTCTACGACACCGTGGTGGTCTTCGACAAGATCCGGGAGAACACCTCCGGGTCCGAGGCGACCTCCGGTCGGACGTTCCGTGAATCCGTGAACCTTGCGGTCAACCAGACCCTGGTGCGCTCGATCAACACGTCGGTCGTGGCGATCCTCCCCGTCGGGGCGATCCTCTTCATCGGCGCGTTCCTGCTCGGCGCGGGCACCCTGCGCGACATCGCGCTCGCCCTGTTCATCGGCATCATCGTCGGCACCTACTCGACGATCTTCGTCGCTGCGCCGCTCTACACGGTGCTGCGCGAGCGGGAGCCGGAGATCGCGAAGGAGTCGAAGCGGACGCTGGAGCTGCGGGCGAAGGGCGTCAGCGCCTGATCCCCGTGTCCGGCGCGCGTCCTGGAGCCGCCGCGTCCGGGAATGCCCGCCGCCGGTGTTAGCGTTTTCCCTTCGGAAGGGACGCGGATGACCGAGACGAGCACGGGGGTCGGCACGCCGTCGCTGCGCCGTCTGGTGCCGCGCCTGTTCTCCCGCGCGCAGCCGACCGGCGCGGTCG
>DATCMN010000448.1:0-2873 GCA_036563405.1 Naasia sp.
GGCTTTTCCGAGGCAGGCGCCGGCCCCGCTCTGCTCGAGTCGATCGCGAGCGGGCCGAGCGCCGTCGCGTGGGCGCGGGAGCGGGGCTTCGCCGGCGGGAGCGGCGAGGAACTGGCCGCGGCGAGCGCCGCCGGGGACGACATCGCCCGCGCCGCGATCGAGCGGAGCGCGCGCGCCGTCGGCCAGGCCGTCGCCTCCGCCACGGCACTCGTCGACGTCGAGGTCGTCGTGATCGGGGGCGGGTTCTCGCACGCCGCGCCGGACTACCTGGACCTGGTCCGCGCCGCCCGCGACCGGGCCCGACACCCCGCCCTGTCCCGCGCCGAGGTCGTCGCCGCCGCTCTCGGCGACGAGGCCCCGCTCATCGGCGCGGCCGCGCTGGTCGCCCGATGAGGGCGTCCGCCGCCGGAGCCGCGGCCCTTGTCGCGGCCCTCCTCGCCGGCTGCACGCCCGATGCGCGGCCGACGCCGCAGCCGACCGTGGCTCCGAGCGTCTCGACCGCGCCGCAGCCGTCGCCGTCCGCCGCGAAGGGTGTGCAGGTGGAGAAGGGCATCGCGTACTCGGCCCCGGACGGGACCGAGCTGCTCCTCGACGCCTATCTTCCCGGGGACGTCCCGGCAGGCTCGGGGGTCCCCGCCGTGGTCGTCGTGCACGGCGGTGGCTTCACCGGTGGCGCGCGGGATGCGCTCGACGCCGCGCCCGTCGCCGCGGTGCTCGCCGAGGCGGGCATCGCCGCGTTCCCCGTCGACTACCGCCTCCTGCCCGCGCCGTTCCCCGCCGCCCTCACCGACGTGCAGGCGGCGGTGCGCTGGCTCCGCGAGCCGGAGCAGGTCGAGCGGTTCGCGATCGATGCGGGCCGGATCGGGCTGTTCGGCGGCTCCGCCGGCGCCATCCTCGCGGCCGAGGCGGGCACCGCCGGGTCGGGGCCGCAGGACGCCGATGCGCGGGTGCGGGCCGTCGTCGCCCTGTCCGGCCTGTACGACTCCGACCCGGCGCTCGCCGCCTCTGCGGGGCCCGAACGCGATACGGCCCTCGCCTATCTCGGCTGCGCCGACCTCTCCGACTGCGCCGCCGCCGACGACGCGTCGCCCCTCGCCGCGGTGGATCCGACGGACCCGCCGTTCCTCGTCGCGCACTCCGCCGACGAACGGCTCCCCGTCGGGTCGGCGGAGAGGTTCGCCGCGGCCCTGCAGGCGGCCGGGATCCCCGCGATCCTCGAGATCCGGCCCGGCGACGCGCACTCGATCGCCCTCCTCGACGTCGCCCTGGCACGCCGGATCCTCGCCTTCTACCAGGAGTTCCTCTGACGGCTGGCCGCAAGCGGGGTGCACGACGGCCCCCGGCGCCGTAGCCTCGAAGGCATGGCCGACACCGACAGCGGGACCCCGACCGTCTTCCTGGGCGACAGCCTCACCGAGCAGGGCGACTGGGCTGCGCGATTCCCCGAGCTCTCCGTGGTGAACCAGGGCGTCAGCGGAGACACCACAGAAGAGGTCCTCGCCCGGGTGCCCGAGATCATCGCGGCGAAGCCCGGCACCATCGTCGTGATGGTCGGCACCAACGACCTCGCGTGGCGCCGCGGCGTGGACATCATCGTCCGCAACATCGAGTCGATCCTGTACCGGCTGCGCAGCGAGCTGCCGGACGCCCGGATCCTCGTCCAGTCCGTCCTGCCCCGAGACCGCGAGCTCGCCGACCGGGTGCGCGACATCAACATCCACGTGCGCCAGTACGCGCCCAACCTGCACGCGGAGTTCGTCGACCTGTGGCCGGTGTTCGCCGAGCAGGACGGCGAGCTCAAGGCTGAGTTCAGCGACGACAGGCTGCACCTCAACGAGGCGGGCTACGCCGCCTGGGCGGAAGTGCTGCGCGAGGCGCTCACGCACGACGCCCCGAGCAGCGTGCACCTCTAGCCGGCGGCCAGCGCCCGCTCGAACTGGGCCAGCGCCTCCGCGCTGAACAGCACGAAGCGCACGGTCTCCGGCGAGTCGGCGTCGCGCATCACGTCGCGCACCGCGGCGACGGCGATCCTCGCCGCGTCGTCCATCGGCCAGCCGTAGACGCCCGCCGAGACCGCGGGGAAGCCGACGCTCCGCGCTCCCAGCTCCCGAGCCACCGCGAGGCTCCGCCGGTAGCAGCTGTCGAGCACCGCCGACCTGTCCTCGCGGGTGCTGTGGACGGGGCCGACGGTGTGGATCACCCAGCGCGCGGGGAGGCGGCCGGCGGTCGTCGCCACGGCCTCCCCGGCGGGCAGGCCGTTCGGCAGTGTGGTGGCGCGCAGGCGCCGGCACTCCTCGAGGATCGCCGGGCCGCCCGCCCGGTGGATGGCGCCGTCCACGCCGCCGCCGCCGAGGAGTGAGCTGTTGGCGGCATTGACCACGGCGTCCACCGTCTCGCGGGTGATGTCGCCGCGCACAGCCTCGATGCGGCTCACCGGCGCACCGCCGCCGCGATCGGAATCATGAACGTACCGCCGCCGCGATCGGAATCATGAACGGACCGCCGCCGCGATGCGGCGGATCTGCTCCGGGCCGACCCGGCAGCAGCCGCCGATCAGGGTCGCGCCGGCGTCCAGCCACGAGTCGACCAGGGTCTCCGGGAAGCCGGGCCTGCCCACCCACGAGCCGTTCTTGGCGTCCCACTCCTCGCCGCTGTTCGGGTAGGCGACTATCGGCTTGTCGGTGACTGATCGCGCGATCCGGATCGCGCCGAGCACTTCGGCAGGCGCGCTGCAGTTGACCCCGACGGCCACCACCGAGGCGGGAGCGGCGGCCGCCGCGAACGCCTCGGCGAGGTCCTCGCCGCTGCGCAGGGTGCCGAGCGACACCGTGACGGAGATCCAGGCGGGAACGGTCAGGTCGTCGAGCTCGGCG
>DATCMN010000455.1:0-1956 GCA_036563405.1 Naasia sp.
GAGGAGGCGCAGGCGGTTCTCGCGATGACCGACCTGATCTCCGACAGGCCCTACGACGAGGGCCCGGTCGGACTGCTCGCGCGGGCGCTGGCCCGCTCGGGCCGGTCGAGCGACGCCCTCGAGGCTATCGACCGATACGCCTCCCGGCTCTCGACGGGCGGCCGCGGCGAGGTGCCGCGGCGCATCGCCGAGCTCCGTCAGGGCATCGTGCGGCAGGATCCGGCCATCGTGTCGCGCGGGGGCGCCGCGGAGGGCACCGTCCGGCGCACCGGCATCCCGATCCCGCTCACCCAGCTGGTGGGGCGGCAGGGCGAGCTGGAGTCGATCGCCCGGGGCCGCAGCGAGTCCCGGCTGCTCACCCTGGTGGGCCCGGCCGGCGTCGGCAAGACCCGGCTCGCGATCGAGGCCGCCCGCCGCACCCCCGCCTCCGTCGACGACGAGCAGTGGCTCGTCGACCTGTCCGCGATCCCCGATCCGGAGGACGTCGCCCGGGCGCTCGCCTCGGCGGTGGGCGCGCCTTCGAACGACCTCGCAGCCGTCGCAGCGCGCATCTCCGGCCGCAGGGTGCTCCTCATCATCGACAACGCCGAGCACGTGATCGGCGCTGTAGCAGCCGTGGCGGCGGAGCTGCTCGCCCGGTGCGAGGGCCTCGGGGTGATCGTCACGAGCCGCGAGGCGCTGCGCACCGCGGGGGAGCGCGTGATCACCGTGGAGCCCTTCGCGGGCGCGACTGCGGGCGACGCCGTCGAGCTGTTCCTGCAGCGCGCCGCCGACACCGGCGCCTCCGCCTGGAGCGACGAGGACCGCGACACGATCGGCCGGCTGTGCCAGCGGCTCGAGGGAATCCCCCTCGCCCTCGAACTCGCGGCCGCCCGCCTCGACGTGCTCAGCCTCGACGAGGTCGCGAGCTCCATCGAGGAGGGCGGCGACGATCCGGGCAGCAGGCGCCGCGGGCGGCACGCGAGCCTTGAGAACGCGATCGCCTGGAGCACGCGGCTGCTGGAGCCGCGCGAGCTGGAGCTGCTCAGCCAGCTGGCCCTGTTCCCCGGATCGTTCAGCCTCGACGCGGTCGCGGACATCTGCCTCGTCGAGGGCGGCGGGGAGCGCGAGCTGGCCGTCGGCCTCGTCCGGAAGTCGCTCGTCTCGGTGCAGGCCAACGACACGGGCGTCCGCCGCTTCCGCCTGCTCGACTCGGTGCGCCGCTTCGTCCGGGCCCGTCATCCTGCCGCCGATCCCGAGGGCTGGCAGGCGCGCCACCTCGACGGAACCCGCCGTTTCGTCACCCGGCAGGGTCGGGCCATCCGCACCGCCGCCTCCAAGCGGGCCCGCGCCGCCCTCAACTCCGTGCGCGGCGACATCCTGCTCGCCATCCGGACCGCCTCGGCGGTGGGGGATCGGCGCGCGGCGATGCAGATCGCCGCAGGCGCCTGCTGGTGGCTCTACGAGCGGGCCTCGTTCGACGACTGCCTGGCCTCCCTCGAATCCGCGCGCGCCATCCCCGGGGAGTCGGCACCTGAGGACGAGGCTCTGGCCGCGTACGCCTGCATCTTCGCGGCCGCCGCACACGGCGATGTCCGCGGTGCCGGCCGATACCTCTCCCTGCTGGTGGCCGCCGCGGCGGAGTCGGACAATGTCGGCCTGCTCGCCATCGCCACCTCCAACACCGCGAATCTGCATGCCCGGTCCGGCGATGTGGAGGAGGCGGAGGCCGCACTGCGAAGGGCGGAGGCGCTCGAGAAGGACGTGGGCGACTGGTACCGGCACGACCTGCTGATCAGCCGGGCCGACACCCTCCGGGTGCTCGGCCGACCGGCGCAGGCCCTCAACCTGCTCGCGGAGGCCCACCGCTCGGCTGACGCCTCCGGTGACCTGTACGCCGTCAAGTGGGCGAGCTACGTGACCGGTACGATCCTGCTCGCACTGCGTCGCGGCCGGGAGACTGTCGACGTCCTCCGG
>DATCMN010000468.1:0-2289 GCA_036563405.1 Naasia sp.
GTGGCTGGACTTCGAGGTGGCGGAGGCGGACGACTCGGCGGTCACGCTGACGGCGACGGTGCCCGCCCAGCGCGGCTACCCGCACCGCGTCGCACTCACCGTGACGTACCGGCTCGGCGACGACGGCCTCACCTGCACCACGACGGCGGAGAACACCGGGCCCACAGTCGCCCCCTACGGCACCTCGCAGCACCCGTACCTGATCGCCGGGCCCGGGCGTCCCGACGACTGGAGGCTCACCATCCCGGCCGCGACCTACGTACAGACGGACGACCGCCTCTCCCCCACCGGGCTCGCCGGCGTCACCGCCGAGAACGACTTCCGGAAGCCGCGCACCATCGGCGACACCGAACTGGACACCGCGTTCACCGATCTGGTGCGCGACGAGTCGGGGACGACCACTGTCCGGATCGAGGCGGCGAGCGGCGAGGCGGTGAGCCTCTCCTGGGGCCCCGAGTACTCCTGGCTGCAGATCTTCACCGGGGATCTGCCGGAACCGGAGCTGCGGCGGCAGGCCATCGCCGTCGAGCCGATGACGTGCCCGCCGGACGCCTTCAACGCCGGCACGGACGTGATCGAGCTGCAGCCGGGCGACACCTTCACCGGCACCTGGCGGCTGAGCGCGGAGTAGCGGCGCCGCCGGGACGAACCGGCTCCGGCAGGCCGGCACACAGCCGGCAGGCACAGGACGGGCGGGCGCGCAGGCGGCATCGTGCCACTCGCCGGCAGGCACGGCAAGACCTGCGGCCGCGCACGGCGGGCGGGCTAGCGTCGGGGCGTCCCCCGGCCACCCCCTCGGCGAAGGAGCATCATGCCCAGTCCCATCGACATCCAGAAGGCCCTCGGCGGCGTCGACTACCCCGCCTCCAAGGACGCTCTCGTGCAGCACGCGGAGAAGTCCGGCGCGAGCGACGACGTCCTCGAGTCGCTGCGCTCGCTCCCCGACCGGGAGTTCGAGGGCCCCACCGGGGTCAACGAGGCGATCGCGAACGGCTGACGCGCGACCCGTCCGCCGTCAACGCCCTTGAGGGGCGGAGGCCGCGGACCTAGCGTCCCGCCATGGAGTGGTTCGCGGCGCCCGACTCGGAGATCGCGCGTCAGGTGCTGCAGCGCGGTGTCGCGGCGCTCTACCTGATCGCCTTCCTGTCGACAGCGGCCCAGTTCCCGGCGCTCCTCGGCGAGCGCGGGCTGCTGCCCGTGACCCGCCTGCTCGACCTCCGACCGAAGGGGCTCGGGCCGACACTGTTCCGCTGGCGCTACTCGGATCGCCTGCTCCGCGTCGTCGCTTTCACCGGCGCCGCCCTCGCAGCACTGCTGGTGCTCGGGCTGCCGCAGACGGGGCCGCCGTGGCTGCCCGCGATCGCCTTCCTCGCGATCTGGCTGCTCTACCTGAGCGTCGTGAACGTGGGCGGCACGTTCTACGGCTTCGGCTGGGAGACGCTGCTGCTGGAGGCCGGCTTCCTCGTCGCGTTCCTGGGCTCGAACTCGCAGGCCCCGCCGACGACGGTGCTGCTGACCGTCGTCTGGCTCGTCTTCCGGCTCGAGTTCGGCGCCGGCCTGATCAAGCTGCGGGGCGACACGGCATGGCGGGACCTCACCGCGCTGTACTACCACCACGAGACCCAGCCGATGCCGAACCCGGTGAGCAGGGCCGCCCATCTGCTCCCCCGCCCGGTGCACCGGCTGGAGGTGCTCGGCAACCACGTCTCGCAGCTGGCCGTGCCGTTCCTGCTGTTCCTGCCGCAGCCGATCGCCACCGTCGGCGCCGCCGTGGTGATCCTCACCCAGGGCTGGCTCGTGATCAGCGGCAACTTCGCCTGGCTGAACTGGATCACCATCGTGCTCGCGTTCGCCGCGGTCGGCGACTCGGCGGTGGCGGCGGTCCTGCCGTTCGTACCCGCCGACCTCGGCCAGGACGGGCCGCTCCCTCCGTGGTGGCTGGCGGCCACCCTGGCTGTGACGGTGCTCATCGCCGTGCTCAGCTGGTGGCCCGCCAAGAACCTGGTGTCGCGCGACCAGCTGATGAACGCGAGCTTCAACCGGTGGCACCTCGTCAACACCTACGGGGCGTTCGGGAGCGTCACCCGGAAGCGCTACGAGGTGGTGGTGGAGGGCAGCGAGGAGGAGCGTCCTTCGGACGACAGCTGGCGGGAGTACCTGTTCAAGGGCAAGCCGAGCGAGCCCGGGCGGATGCCGCCGCAGTTCGCGCCGTACCACCTGCGGCTCGACTGGTTGATGTGGTTCCTGCCGCTCGGCGGGGACGACCGCTGGTTCGTCGCGTTCCTCCGC
>DATCMN010000471.1:0-14254 GCA_036563405.1 Naasia sp.
GCTGTGGCGACGGTGGACGCCCTCGTCGCGGCGGGCGCGGAGCGGGTCGTCGACCCGCTGATCGTGCCCTCGGACTCCGTCAACGCGCGGCTCGCCGGCCCGGAGGGCGTCCCCATCACCGTCTTCCAGAGCCTGTCCGGCCCCGACTTCTCGGAGCCGCCACCGGTCTCGGACAACGCCGGTCCCGGCGACGAGCCGGTCGTCGCACCGCGGGCCGGCGACTCCGCCTGAGCGGACGCGGCGTTCAGGCGGTCGCGGTATGCGCCGGCTCGGCCGAGGCGGGCGGAGCCGCCGGGCGACCCTTCCCGCTCTTCTTGGCGCGCTGCTTGCCGCTCTTGTTGCCACCCTTCTTCCCACCCTTCTTGCGGCCGAGGGTCGCGGCGTGGTCGGGCACGAACTGGTGGTCGTCCCGCGGCGGGCGCTCGTAGCTCTCCGCGGCCGGGCGCGGCGGGATCTCCACCGCCTCCGGGTCGCGTGGCTCGTACGGGACCTGGGACAGCAGGTGGCTGATGGTGTTGAGGCGTGAGGAGCGCTTGTCGTCGCTCTCGATGGTCCACCACGGCGCCTCCGGGATGTCGGTCGCCTCGAACATCTGGTCCTTGGCTCGCGAGTAGTCCTCCCAGCGGGTGATCGACGCCAGATCCGTCGACGACAGCTTCCACCGCCGCATCGGATCGTTGAGGCGGGAGGTGAACCGCGCCTCCTGCTCGACGTCGGAGACCGAGAACCAGTACTTGATCAGGATGATGCCGTCCTCGACGAGCATCCGCTCGAACACGGGGGTCTGCCGCAGGAACCGGTCGTACTCCTCCTCGGTGCAGTACCCCATCACCCGCTCCACGCCCGCCCGGTTGTACCAGGAGCGGTCCATCAGGACGAGTTCGCCCGCGGCCGGCAGCCGCTCGATGTAGCGCTGGTAGTACCACTGGCTGCGTTCGCGCTCGCTCGGGGTCGGCAGGGCGACGACCCGCGCCGACCGGGGGTTCAGGTACTGCACGACCCGCTTGATGGCGCCGCCCTTGCCCGCGGCGTCCCTGCCTTCGAAGATCACGAGGACCCGGGCGCCGGTGGCGCCGATCCACTGCTGCATGCTGACCAGCTCCACCTGGAGCCGCTTCAGCTCCTTCTCGTAGAGGTCCTTCGCGAGGCGCTTGGCCGCCTTCTTCTCGGCGCGCTTCTTCTTGGTCTTCTTCCCGCCGCCCGGCTTCTTCGCCGCCGTGTCCGCGGCCTCCGCCGCATCATCGGCGGCATCATCCGCCGCTGCGACAGCCTCGGCGGGCCCGGTGTCCGGCACCTTCGTCGGATCGGTGCCCTGCTCGTCGGTGGTGGCGTCCTGCGTGATCTCGTCGTGCACTGCCTGTCCCTTCGCGTCCTGGGGACGGCTCGTGCCGACTCGTCGTCGGGTGACCGAAGCGTACGCCTCGTGAATCCGGCCATGGCTGACGGCTAACGTTGCAGTGGCCGTTTCCTCGGGCCGCAACAGATCGGACTCCCCCATGGCAGATCAGGTTGAGGGTCGCGTCGCGGTCTACATCGACTTCGACAACATCGTCATCTCCCGCTACGACCAGTTGCACGGCAATCAGGCGTGGCGCAACGACAACGCCCGCAACGTCGTTCCGGCGAAGCGCGGCGGCGATGCGACCGCGAAGAAGCTGGCGGCGGCGGAGATCGACGTGGGTGCCATCCTCGATTACGCCTCGTCCTTCGGCACGGTGGCACTGAGCCGCGCCTACGCCGACTGGTCCGTCCCGGCTAATGCCAGCTACCGCCACCAGCTGGTCGATCGCGCCGTCGACCTCACCCAGCTCTTCCCCGTCACCCGCGCGTTCAAGAACGGCGCCGACATCCGTCTGTCCGTCGATGTGCTCGAGGATCTGTTCCGGCTCCCGGACCTCACCCACGTGATCATCGTGGCCGGCGACTCCGACTACATCGCCCTCGCCCAGCGCTGCAAGCGGCTGGGCCGCTTCGTGGTGGGGGTGGGCGTCACCGGCCGCACTGCCGCCGCCTTGATCGCCGCCTGTGACTCCTTCGAGATGTACGACGCGATCCCGGGCGCCTCCGATGCCGCCGACGAGGACGACGACGAGCTGGACGAGCCGCAGGAGGCCCGTGAGCCGCAGCCGGTCGGGACGAAGCGTCGGGTCGGCACCGCCGTGGCGGCGCCCGTCGAGCTGCCGCCGGTGACGGTGCCCGCCTTCGTGGCGCCTGTCGAGGACCCGGAGCTCGCGGCGCCGTCCGCCGAGATGTCGGCGCGCGCTGCCACCAAGCTGCTGGTACGTGCCTTGCAGCTGCTCGGCGCGAACAACGACGAGGAGTTCCAGGATGCCGCGGCTGTGAAGGCGCAGATCCGCCGGCTGGACCCGTCGTTCAGCGAGCGGGCGCTCGGCTATCGCAGCTTCACAGATTTCGCGAAGTCCCGGAACAGCCTGGTCGAGGTGCGCACGGAGGGCGCGGACCGGGGCGTCAAGCTCCGCTGAGGGTCAACTGCTCAGGGCTAGTCCCTCTGCTGTCAGCCGGTTCGTCGGCGGCGCAGTCGGGGCGGCTCCATCGGCCGCGGTGTCCGACTGGCGTCGATCCACGGCGGGGGCACGAGATGTCGCTCCCCGCCGATGCGGACGATGGACCAACCGTCGTTGTCGTAGCGCCGACGGTGATAGCGGCAGAACAGGATCCCGTTCTGCAGGTCGGTCGGCCCCTCGAGGCTGAAGGGCCGGACGTGGGCACCTTCTGCCCGGCTCGGCGGCTCACAGCACCCCGGCCACCTGCATCCGCCATCCCGGACCGCCATTGCCAGGCGCTGTGCTTCGGAGAACAGACGCCGCGACTGCCCGAGGTCGAGGGGCTGCGAGTTCCCGCCGAGGACGACGGGAAGGATGCGGGCGTCGCAGGCGAGGCGGCGCGCGGTGGCGGCACTGATGGGAGTGCCGATGCCCGCGATGGTGGCCGCGCCTACGCCACTCTGCAGCGCCTCGGAATCGATGGTCACCAGCATGGTCACCGCCGTGCCGGAGGTGTCTCCTTCGTCGGTCTTCAGCGACTGCTTCGCCATGCTGACGAACGCGTCGAGCTGCCGTTGCACCAATGTGCGGGTGTCCTCGAGATCGGGGTCGAGAGCGGGGTCGTCGGCGCTGATGAAGACGACCTGCCGGCGGGGTGAAGTGAACGCATCCATGGCCGCGCGCAGGAACCCATCGGATTCCGGGTCGGCGTCGAGGATGTAGCGGCCCATCCCGTTGGGCCGCTGGATGCGGCGCGCGCCAGCGAGGGCTCGCAACTCCTCCTCCCGTGGCGCGGCGCCGTCCGGGTCGAAGACGTCCGGCACGCGGCGGCAGAACTGGACCAGGTCGGAGTGCGGGTGCGCCTGAGCGATCCGGATGAGGTCCTCCTCCACCCCGGCCATCGCCTCGTCGGACGCGCGTGGTGCGATGGTGTCGAGGGCGTGGAGGATAACCCGCGCCGCCTCGAGGTTGAGCGTGCCCGCGTCGAGAGCGGCTGCGACCGCCGGCCGCTGCGGGAGCAGGGCCTCGCCGAGAAGAGTCACCTGCCCGGTGACGGGCACCCCCACCGCACACCACGACGCCGCACGACCCACTGGCACGCTCGCCGTCCGGGCCACCAGTGCCGCCGCTGTCGCCTCGCCCATGCGGCGGGCGAGAGGGTCGGCTGCATCGCGTGCTGACCGCCGGGCGACCTCTCCGCAGAGCCGGACGGCGAGGGCGTCCAGCAGCCGCGCAGCGTCACCCACCTGCTCGACCAGATCGAGGAGGGTGCGGTCGTGCGCCCCCGCGAGCACCGTGCTGAGCGCCGTGTCGTCTTCGGCCCACGGCATGCCGGCCACCCGATCCACGAGTGTGTCGATCCGGTCCCGGAGGGCGGTGGTGAGGTGCTGCATGGGGACATGATGACAGCACCCTCCGACACCCAAATGCCCTGATCAAGCCGACCTTCAATCCCTACTTGATGTGGAATTCCCGGCCGCGACCGCCACTGTGGAGGACACGAAAGTCGGCCCCCCAATCGCCTCCGCGGCGAGCCTCACCGAGCCGCCGAAGCGCCCCGACTGCCGGCGTCAGGCCCATCCCAGCGCCACCTCCACACGGTTCCCGCGTCCGGATCCTGCGCCTCCCCGGCTCTGCTGAAGCCGAGACACACCAGCACCCGCGTCGACGGGTTCTGCAACGGCAGGGTGTGGGCGATCACGGCGTCCACCTCCCCTGTCTCGACGGCACGGTCCACCAGGGCGGCTGCGGCGCCCACTCCGAGCCCACGATCGCGGAACGCGGGCGCGACCTCGTAGCCGATCTCGACCGTCCGATCCCTCGGCGGACCGACGTAGCCGCCCGACCCGACGAGCAGGCCGGTCGCCTCCTCCACGAAGAACCACATCCACCACTCCCCCTGCTCGGGATGTTCGGTGAGCACGTCGCGAGTGAAGCCGATCGCCTCCGGGAACTGGGGCCATGCGTCCGGGGCGGCGGAGCCGATCATCGCGGAGAACTCGGCCCGGTCGGACGCGAGCGCATCGAGGAGCGGAACGGTCGCGGGCACGAGTGCGACGCGGGGAAAGGGGGTGCGGAACATGGAGTGTCTCTCTCTCTGAGGAAGGAGACCGCGCACGAACGGACTCAGCCGGCGGTGCCGGTACCGAGCGCAGGAGGGCGCGGTCGGATGTCGCCTCGCCGAAGCCGTGATGCGGCCCGGCTGAGGACCCGAAGGTCGACGGCGCTCCTGCGTGTTCGTGGTGCCCCGACTGCCGGGGCGTCCGCCAGTGTAGCGCCGCCCCTGCGCCCGCTCCAGGCCCGCCGTAGCCCCGCCCGCGGGCCGCCGCGCCGGCCCGTCAGGCGACGAGCATCGCCTCCCGGAGCACGGCGACGTCCGCGTCGGCTAGCGGCACGACGCCTCGACGCAGCTGATAGCCCCAGTTCGGAGCAGCAGTCAGCTGCAGCCGGTTGCGCACCTCGTCCACGCCGACGGGACGCACCGACTCGTAGGCGACACGTCGGCGATACGGCTGGAAGCCGCGCTCCTCGACCTGCCAGATCTCGTCGTCCGCGACCGTCCCGAAGGCCGTGAACTGCCGCAGCGGGACGCCGTCGCCGAGCCGCTCGACCGGCGAGTAGTAGAGCAGGAGGTCGCCGGCGTGCATGCGCGCGAGGGGTGCACGTTTGCCGTGACCCGCCTGGCCGATGCCCAGCGCGACAGCCTGCCGCACGTGCTCGGCCGACACCACTCCGAGCCACCCTGCCATCGACGCTCCTTCCGCGAGCGTCAGGCTAGCCGCGGCCTCCGACAGAGCTCCGCCGCGGCAGTGGACCTCACCGGAGCGGCTTGCGCATCTCGATCTCGCGCAGGCTCGGGTCGAGCGGGTACGGCCGGGTGCTCCCGGTCTCTGTGAACCCGCGCTTGGTGTACGCCGCGCGCGCCCTGAGGTTGGTCTCGTTCACCTCGAGCCGAAGTCCGTCGCCGCGGGCACGCGCCCATGCATCGATCTCGGCGAGCAGCGCATCCGTGACGCCTGCAGCCGACCCGCGGTAGTCCTCCGCCACGTACACCGCGACGAGGAACGAGTCGGCGACGCCCTCATAGGTGATGCCGGTCATCGAGCCGACCCAGTCACCGTCGTCGAGGATCGCGACGACCGTGATCCTGTCCGGCGCTGCCGAGCCGTCGCGGGCGCGCGTGCGCCAGTGCTTCTCCGGGTGGTCCTGCGCCTGCTCGTAGGTCTCCAGGTAGGCGACCGGGGTGTCGGCGAGCATCTCGAGCCGCAGCTCCCGCACCTCTCGCCAGTCTTCTTCCACGGTGCGGCGGACGATGAATCCGGCAGCGCTCATCCTCCGACCGTACCCGCGCTCCACCGCGCCCGGATCGCCGCGTAGTCAGCTGGCGTAGCCGAGGGACCGGGCTTCCCGCAGCCCCGCGAGGTCGAAGGTCCACACGTTCGTGCGGATCGGCGTGCCGGACGGGTACTCGTCGTCCTCCTCGCCACGGAACGACATCCCGACCCGCTCGCAGATCGCGTTCGACGCATCGTTGTCCACGCGCGGGTTCGCGACCAGGAGGGGCCGGGAGCCGTGGTCGGCGGCATCGTCGAGGAGGAGTCGCAACGCGGCGGACGCGTAGCCGCGCCCCTGGAACTCGGGGAGCACTCCCCAGCCGGCCTCCTGCACGAACGTGTCGTGCCAGTCCGACTCCCACCAGCCGATGATGCTGATCGCGGGCGAATCGTCGGCCGCGATCCGGAACATCCGGGCCTGGCCTTCGCTCATCAGCCGCTGGTACTTCTCGTGACGCCGCTCCAGTGCTTCCGGGGTCTCCGGCCCTCCCAGGAAGGCGGTCATCTCCGGGGCGTTGTTCGCCTGCAGGAGCGGGAAGTCGTCGCCGCTGTAGGGATGGAGCGTCACTGCCACGCTCCGAACCTATTGCGCGGACGCCTCGGCGAACAGTGCATGTCACAACCGCACCCCCGGCGGTGTCCTATGGACGACCCCGCAGTGGGGCGGAGTTCCGAGGAAGGCGCGTGATGTTCCGGACAGTGATCGTGGGTGGCGGATATGCGGGGGTGCTGGCGGCGAATCGCCTCGCGGCGAGCGGGCGCGGCGACTCGCTCGGCGTGACGCTGATAAACGCGCGACCCGACTTCGTCGAACGCATCCGACTGCACGAGCTGGTCGCGGGGTCACGGCGCCGCGCGACTCTCCCCTTCTCGCGGGTCCTCCATCCGGGCGTTCGCCTGGTCGTGGCCTCCGCCGTGCGGATCGACACCGATTCCCGCCGCGTGATGCTCGACATGGGCGGCCCCGTCGAATACGACGCCCTCATCTACGCGGTCGGCAGTGATGGTCCGCGGGAGCCCGGCGTGCTGTCGGTGGCCGGGCTGGACGGAGCGGCTGCCGCCCGGCGAGCTGTTGCCGGTCTCGGTCACGGCCGTCGAGTGCAGGTGCTCGGTGGCGGGCTCACCGCGATCGAGACGTCCGCAGAGATCGCGGAGCGCCGACCGGACCTCCGCGTGACAGTCCGCACCACCGGCACTCTCGCCGCAGGCGTCAGCGACGGCGGGCGCAGCCTGCTGCGGAGTCGGCTGGGCGGGCTGGGCATCGAGGTGGTCGAAGGAACGGCGAACGTCGCCCCCGATGATCCGCAGGACGCTCTGGCCCTGGCCTGCGCGGGGTTCAGCGTCCCGGGCCTCGCCGCCGACTCGGGTCTTCCCACCGACCCCGACGGCCGCCTGCTGGTCGGCGCCGACCTCGGCGTGCACGGTCACGACGGCCTGTACGGGGCCGGTGACGCCGCACGGATCGATCCGGCCGCGGGGATGGTCTCCCGGATGAGCTGCGCGGGAGCGATGCCGATGGGCGGTCACGCGGCCGACGCAATACTGGCCCGAATGGACGGCGGCACTGTCGGAGATCTCTCGTCCGGCTTCCTCGCGCAGTGCATCAGCCTCGGCAGAAGGGACGCGCTCATCCAGTTCGTCGGACGCGACGACACCCCGACACGGTGGTTCGTCGGCGGATCGGTCGGCGCGCTCGCCAAGGAGACGGTCAACCGGCAGACGATCCGCTGGCTGCGGGGCGAGGCACGTCGCAGCGGCTCCTACGCTTGGCCGAAAGGACCGGTGCGCGGTCCTCTCGGACACCCTGCGGAGGCCATGCAGTGAGCGACGACGCGGACTACCACCGGCATCGGCGGCTCATCTTCGGCATCGCCTACGACATCACCGGCTCCGTGATGGACGCCGAGGACGTGACCCAGGAGACGTACATCCGGTGGCGAACCGCAGGGGCGGTCGACAACCCTCGGGCGTACCTCGCCAAGACCGCCGCGAACCTCTCCCTCAACGCGCTCCGAGCGAGCGCCCGTCGGCGTGAGGAGTACGTCGGCCCGTGGCTCCCCGAGCCGCTCGACACAGGGATCGGTCCCTCGCTTCCCGGGCCGGAGGAGTCGGTCCTTACAGCCGACGCGGTGTCCACGGCCATGCTCGTCGTGCTGGAGAGCCTGTCTGCGGCTGAGCGTGCGGCCTTCGTATTGCGCGAGGTTTTCGACTTCGACTACGAGGACATCGCGGCCGCGCTCGGCAGGAGCGAGACCGCCACTCGGCAACTGGTCTCCCGTGCCCGCACCCAAGTGCGACTGCGTCCCCGCCGCAACGAGGTGGACGCCATCGAGCACCGTGCGGTGCTCACGCGTTTCCTCGATGCTGCCGCGACGGGGAACGTCCAGGGTCTGCTCGAGCTTCTTGCGCCCGACGCCGTCCTCACCACGGACGGCGGCGGCAAGGTCAACGCTGCCCTCCGGCCGATCATGGGCCGCGAGAAGGTCGGCCGTTTCCTCGTGGGCATCGCCGACCGTTATCGCGACGGCGCCATCCCTGAGGTTCGGGAGTTGAACGGGCTGCTCGGGGTGGTCGTCTGGCTCGGCGACGAGGTCCTGGCCACCTTCCAGCTCGAAGTCGAGGGCGAACAGGTGACGAGCGTCTACGTGATGCGGAATCCCGACAAGCTGGGCCATCTGGTGAAGGGACAGCCCGCCTAGTCGAGGTCCTCACCGGTGGAGACTTCCTGTCGGAGGCGGCTCGTAGCGTGGCGGCATGAGCGACAATCAGCACTTCAGCGGGACCGTCGATCATCTCGCCGACACGGAGACCGTCCACATCTGCACGGTGCGCGAGGACGGCTCCGAGGCGGTGACGCCGATCTGGTCGGTGGTCGTCGACGGCGTCCCCTACATCCGCAACGGCTACGGCGCGAGCTCCAAGTGGGCGTCTCGCGTCGCCCGGACGGGACGCGCGACCTTCGCGGCCGGCGAGACACGCCTCCCCGTCTCCCTGACCCCTCTGGGAGACGACGAGCCACTCAACCAGCGCATCGACGACGCCTACCGCCAGAAGTACGCCGGCCACGGGTTCGCCCTCGACATGGCGGTGGACGGCCCGGGACGCCGCGCCACCCTCCGGGTCGGTCCCGCCTAGTCGACGTCCTCCTTCGGTCCCACCCACCCCGCGGCCCGGATGTCGTCGAGCACCCGCAGATAGTGCGGGTTCGTCATGACGCCGAGGATGTTGCCGAACGGGTCGAGGACGCTGGCCGTGAGCCAGCCCTCGCCGCGCACCGTGGCCGGCTCCCAGACAGCCGCGCCGAGCTCCACCAGCCGCGCCACGGCTGCCTCCACGTCGTCGACGTGCCAGAAGACGACGGCACCGCCGGGCCGGTCCTGCGATCCGGGCGGGGCATACCGGGCGTCGATGACGCCGAACTCGTCTGCATAGTCGCCGATCCGGAACTCGAAGTAGCCCGGCTGGTCGAAGTAGGGCGCGATCCCGAACAGGTCGGCGTACCAGCGCTTCGCCCCTTCGTGGTCGGCGGCGTAGAAGGTGACGGTGGCGAGTCCTCGCAGCATGGCTTCTCCGATGTTCCGGCGGCGGGATGCCGCTTGTGTTCCTCTACTGTGCTCGCCATAAGTGCTCACCTTCTGACCACTTATCCGAGGAGAATCGGAACATGCGCGCCGACCGGCTCATCTCCACCCTCCTGCTGATGCAGGCGCGCGGCCGCGTCACCGCCGGCGAACTGGCGGCGGAGTTGGAGATCTCGGTCGCGACAGCTCGCCGCGACCTGGAGGCGCTGTCTGCCGCCGGCATCCCGGTCTACCCGCAGACAGGTCGAGGAGGAGGATGGTCGCTGCTCGGCGGAGCGCGCACCGACCTCACCGGCCTGACCTCCTCCGAGGCGCAGGAGCTGTTCCTCCTGCTCGGGCCCGCCGCGTCATCCCCGGAGGCGCGCTCGGCGCTCCGCAAGCTGCTCCGCGCTGTACCGGCGCCGTTCCGGCAGGACGCGGAGGCGGCGGCGGATGCGGTGATCACCGACCCCACCGCATGGAGCGAGTCCCGGTCCGTTGAGGAACCGCACCGTGCCCTCCTCGAGTCGGCGATCGTCGCCCGGCGGGCGGTCCGCATCACCTATGCCGGGTGGCAGCAGGAGGCGCGGGAGCGCACCGTCGAACCGTGGGCGCTCGCCGACAAGGACGGCACCTGGTACCTGCTGGCCGGCACACCGAACGGCCGGCGCACGTTCCGGCTCGACCGCATCCTCACAGCAGCCGCTACCGACACGACCTTCGAGCGGCCGGCCCATCTGGACGCCGAGGCGACCTGGCGGGAGTCCGTGGAGGAGGTGGAGCGCCTGCGCGCGACAGCGGAGGCCGTCGTGCTGGTGGACCGCCGCCTGCTGTCCTTCCTCCGCCGCCAGTTCGGCCGGAACTGCGTCATCGAGGAGGAGCTCGACGACGGACGGGTGCGGGTGCGGATCGCGGCCCAGACACCGACACTCGTCGCGCGCTTCCTCGCCGGCTGGGGCAGGCACACCGAAGTCCTCGGGCCGCCCGAGGTCCAGCAGGAGCTGGCGCAGATCGGGCGGGAACTCGCAGCGCGCTACCCCTGATCCGCTCCGAGCGTGTCTTCTTAGACTGCGGGAATGCCGGAGGCACGAGAGGACGACGAGGGCGGCCCGCTCGCCACGCCGGACGGCCGGTACATCGTCGTGCGCGGCCGCCTCTGGCGGGCGACGAACCCGAACCTCGACCCGGCGGAGCGGGAGGCGCTGGTCTCCGAGCTCATGGACGCCCGCCGCGCGAAGAAGGGTCTCCGCGGGAAGGCCTCCGACGCAGAGTGGGGCGCGGCCTGCGACCGCGTCGATGCGGTCAAGCGCCGTCTAGGGGAACGCGGCCCCGTCTGGTGGACCGACGGCACGCCCGACTACAACCGGAAGCTGGCGAAGAACACACCCTACGCCGACTGGTACGCGTCGACGGGCAGCACCGCCTAGCGCTCTGCGGGCACCTGCACGTCGTCCCAGCCCTGCTGCGGGGTCTCACAGGTCTCCCGGTACACGTACTGCGAGGGCAGCTTCCGCTGGTGCGACGACCAGTCGATGGCCGGACGTCGCGCCTCGGGCGGCAGGTAGCCGAGCCGGTACACCGCCATCAGCTCCAGCTCGTCCGGCACCTTGAACAGGTCGACGAGGAGGTCCCACTTGCCGGGAACCTCCATCGGGAAGGAGACGAACTGGATGCCCATGCCGAGCTCCAGCGTCGACAGCCAGACGTTCTCCATCGCGGCGCCCATGCTGAACAGGGAGTAGAACGACGACAGCTCCCCCGGCCGGTACTCCGACCGATCGAGCATCACGCCGAGCAGCAGCGGGGAGCCGGCGACCAGCTTCCGGTTCTCCTCCCCCAGCGTCTGCGGCACCCGGAGCGTGTTCATCAGCTTCTGCCCGCGCTTCGTGAACGCCTGGCTGGTGAACGGGCGCAGCGCCGCCGGCAGCTTGTCGAAGAGCATCCCCGACCGGGTCCGCTCCATCTCCTCCTTGCTGAAGCGGAAGTACGGCTTGTAGCGCTCGAAGAAGGTGCCGTTCGACATCGCCTCGGTCATGCTGTCGCCGCTGATCCGCGCGACCTGCTCGATGGTCTCCCGGTTCTCGACGAGCACGAACCGCCACGGCTGGCTGTTCAGCTGCGACGGCGCCCGGCCGGCGAGCTCCATGAGGACCCGCTGATGCTCCTCCGTCACCGGGTCGGGTAGGAAATGGCCGTTCGTTGTCTTGCGGCGGCGAATGGCCTCGATGAGTTCCATGTGGCTACTTCCTGCTCGCTACAAGCGCGAGACCATAGAACGGCGCTGCGGCAAGTGCGCCTATGGGGTGTCGGCGGGTGTGGGTGCCGATATACGGGATCGCGGCCATCGGCACGAGCGCCGGCGCGAGCGCCAGCGCAGATCTCCGGGCCGAGCCGCGCGGGTCGGCCCACATCCCGGTGAGCACCGCGAGCGCGGTGAGCACGAAAGTTGAAACGTAAAGCCCGTGGTGCAGCCAGCGGAGCCGGCTGGTGTCGACGAGCCGCAACGCTACACAAGTGCCGAGTCCACAGTTGGCGGCATAGCTTGCCGTTGCGGCTCGCAGGGCAACGGAGGCAGACACGTTGGGAGTCTGGCATCCATCGGGTGGGTACGAGCTCGACGTCCTTCTGCTGGGTATCAGCGATTCAACGAAGCACACATAGGCGTGGGCACAGCATTCGCGATGAAGCTGCGATGGGCTGCGCCACCACTCCGGCGAAGTTCGCTTTCGACCAGTTCCAAGCGGATTGTCCCCGCGCAGCACGAGCCTGTCGGACGCCCCTTCGCTGTGATCGGCAACAAATCGGCTCGAGCCCCCTGTGGCGTGTTGGGCGCGCAAGCAACAGCCAGCTGAGTGCACGCCCAGCGAGAACCCGGCAGCGTCGACGCAACGGTGTTCACGTTCAGTGCTCGCGGATTTCCATAGCCCCCTTCCCGCCCATTCGAGACGTACACGAAATTCGCCTGCGATGCCGCGCTGAGTTCGCGAAGGAGCTCCGCCGTCTGTGCCGGGCTGCCCCCTGACCCGCCGTGGTGGGGAAGCACAAGATGACGAGTGGCAAGCGGAACCCCGGAGGCCTTGAGATGCTGCCATCCTGCCCAGTCGAGATCGCCCGGAACCAGGACCTCGGGCTGCCCGCGTAGTGAAAGCATCACGACGCCACTCAAGGAGTTGGAACTGATCGAACGGTTCTCGCGGTCTCTTCCTCCAGCCCCAACGAGGGACAGCCTCAACCGCGGTGCAAGCACCGTTGCGGAGATCTCATCGCCAAGGTCGAACGCATCACCTTCGCCCAGGTCCTTAACGTTCAGCAATCCCCCCCTTCTCTGGCGATCGTCCAGCGAGTAAGCCAGCGCAGACCAGATAGCGCTGCGCTTGGAAGCGTCCGGGTTCAGCCATATGTCTCCGATCTCCACCCCGCCATCGAGCATGGATATGAGACCCCCGATGTGGTCCTGATCGGCGTGAGAGATAAGGACACGGTCCACCCGAGCAATGTCTTCGCGCTCTAGGTAGGACAGAAGTGACGCACGATTCCCGGTGTCTAGCACGGTGACACCGTCGGAGGTGACGACAACGACGCAACTGCCATGACCAACGTCCACGATGTCCACGTGGGCGCCGCTGCTCACCTCAAATCCCAGTCGAGGTAAAGATCCTCAGAGTTATCAGCGTTCAGATTCACTCCCGCGAAACAGCGATAGTCGCCGCGATGAGCTCCCGCCAACACGTCATCTGGCAAGCCATTTGAGACGACCCTGATCATCTCCTTGGTACTCCACGCCGGGATCTCCACCTCGAAAGCATCCTTCCCGAACTCATCCTTTCGCACGAAATGCACCTGGGTTCGACGCGGTCTTCTAGACTCGACGAACTCACCCTGGAGTTCCCTAAGAGACAACTCCAGGGACGACAGCAGACTCGAGGGGTTCAGCTGGTCAGGGGTCATCATCACCGGTATCCGACGCCGATATGGGCGAATGGCCTCGATCTGAGCCTTCTCGTACCTCGTACAGAGAACGGCAGGAAAACCGCGCGCATACCAGGCAGCGACAAGCTCGGCCCCATTGAACTGGGCATAGCCGCTCGGGAAGAGCTGAAAGTCGCTCACGCCCGCATCAGCGCCGATATCCCGGCGAAGGAAGTCGCGCAGCGTTCCTAGATCTCCCGCCAAGTTCACGGGAGTGAGATCGGCATACTCGACTTGCATTTGATAGCTGTCACGAACGGACGGGTCGTCGTCCACAAGAGCTACTCGAGAAATCACCGAGGTCGCCATGGACGTTACGAACCAAGAATCGGAAGCTGAATAGTGAACAAGGCGCCACCCAACTCCCCATGAGCTCGAGCCTCGACGGTGCCCCCTAGATCTGCCACGCTGTCCCGAACAATCGTCAGCCCGAGCCCCGTGCCCCCATCGCGCCTGCTCTCGCCCGGGAGCCAAATGTCATCCATTGAAATTCCTTCTATGCCGGTCCCACTGTCTTGCACCTCCAACTCAACGATGTCGCCAGGAATACTCGTTCGCACCAATATCCGCCGCTCCTCCGAGGACGTCATCTCCATCGCGGCGAGACTATTGTTGATCAGGTTGGTGACGATTGATTCGAGAGCGGCGGGGGAACCTCGCATGAAGGGCTGCGCTGGCGCAGGCTCGAACATCACCGCGACCCGACGACCCAGAAAAAAGGGCCCAAAAGTGTCGAGTACTGCACCCACTACAGCGTGTACATCAACCCGCCCCACACGCCTTTTATCGCGATCGATGATGCGCAAGGTCGCGGCAGCAAGCACATTCAGAGAGGCGGCGGCACCTCTGATCTGTCGCAGCGGTAACCCGAGATCTCGTTCGAATT
>DATCMN010000474.1:0-2146 GCA_036563405.1 Naasia sp.
GGTCAAGAACCTCGACCTCGACGTGCAGCCCGGCGAGTTCATCTCCCTCCTCGGCCCGAGCGGCTGCGGCAAGACGACGACGCTGCGGATGATCGGCGGGTTCGAGTACCCGGACGAGGGCGCGATCAGCATCTCGGGCACCGCGATGCAGGAGCTGCCGCCGCACAAGCGCCCGGTGAACACCGTCTTCCAGGCCTACGCGCTCTTCCCGCACATGTCGGTCGCGAAGAACGTCGCTTACGGGCTCGGCTACGCGAAGGTGCCGAAGGGCGAGATCGCGGGGCGCGTCGGTGACGCGCTCGGCATGGTGCGGATGAAGCACCTCGCCGACCGGATGCCCGCGCAGCTCTCCGGCGGCCAGCAGCAGCGCATCGCCCTCGCCCGCGCTCTCGTCAACCGGCCGAGCGTGCTGCTCCTCGACGAGCCCATGTCGGCGCTCGACCGCAAGCTCCGCGAGGAGATGCAGATCGAGCTGAAGCTGCTCCAGCAGCAGCTCGGCACCACGTTCATCTTCGTCACCCACGACCAGGAGGAGGCGATGACGATGAGCGACAGGATCGCGGTGATGAACCACGGCCGGATCGAGCAGATCGGCTCGCCCGCCGAGGTCTACGACTCGCCCGCCTCCGCGTACGTCGCCGGCTTCATCGGCCAGCAGAACTTCTTCACCGGCACGGTGACCGCGGCGGACGCCTCGTCCACCGCCGTCGAGATCGCCGGCGCGACGATCGCATCGACCGTCCGGCCCACGGAAACCCTCGCCGTCGGCGACGCGGCGACCGTGGCCGTGCGGCCGGAGAACGTGACGGTCTCGGCCGGCGCGCCGAGCGGGCCGAACGCGATAGCGGCCACTCTGATGAGCATCAGCCAGCTCGGCTCGTACCTGCAGGTCGTCACGCTGACCGCGGAAGGCCTGAAGATCGTCGCGCGCACCAACCGCAGCGCGGCCCTGCCGACCGACATCGGCGCCGCAGTGAACTGTTCGTGGCCGGCCGACGCCGTCCGCGTGTACCCCGCCACCACCGACTGACCAGGAGAGCACCATGCAGCAGCGACCTGTACGAATCCTTCTTCCGGAGGCCATGAAGGGCCAGCTGAGCCGTCGCCTCTTCCTCGGCGGCACGCTCGGCTTCGGCGCCTCCCTCGCCCTCGCGGCCTGCGCGCCCGGCACCAGCGGCGGTGGCGGCGGCAACGGCGGCGGCGGCGGCCTCAACATCTACACCTGGGGCGAGTACGACGACCCGGACGTGCTGAAGGCCTTCGCCGAGCAGGGCGGCCCCTCGATCACGCTCGACAGCTACGGCTCCAACCAGGAGATGATCGCCAAGCTCGCCGCGTCCAGCGGCACCAGCGGCTACGACATCACCGTGCCGACGCACCCCTACATCGCGCAGATGGCGGAGCTCGACCTCCTCGAGGAGCTCGACCAGTCGCTGCTCCCCAACATGAAGAACGTCCAGGCCGCCTTCATCGACCAGGACTTCGACCCGGGCAACAAGTTCAGCGTCCCGAAGGCGTGGGGGTCGACGGGCTTCGCCTACGACACCACCGTGGTCCAGCGCGAGCTGACCAGCTGGGCCGACTTCTGGGACGCCGCGCAGAACGAGGCGAGCGGCAGCATGTCGCTCACGGAGGACCCCAACGAGATCGCCTACTCCTACTACCTGGCGAACGGGATCGACATCAACACCGAGGACGAGGCTGACATCGCCGCGTTCCGGGAGTTCATCCTCACCATCGGCACCCACATCCAGACCTTCGAGTCCTACCCGAGCGACACCATCGCTCAGAGCGGCCGTGCCCTGGTGCAGGGCTGGAACGGCGACCTCCGTCAGGGCATCATCAACAACGCCGACAAGGAGCGCTTCAAGTGGGTGGCGCCCGCCGAGGGCATGGCGACGTTCATCGACAACTGGTGCATCGTCAAGGGCTCCCAGAACGTCGAGGCCGCACACGACTTCATCAACTACGTGCTCGACCCGGAGGTCTCGCTCGCCGAGCTCGAGTACATCGGCTACAACACGGCCATCGAGGGCATCGAGGAGCTGGCGGCCGACACGGAGCGCGCCGACATCATCTTCTTCACGCCCGAGGAGACCGAGCGCCAGTTCTTCTCGGCGCTGACGACGGCGGAGGAGCCGCACGT
>DATCMN010000477.1:0-5024 GCA_036563405.1 Naasia sp.
GGTGCCGTTCTGGCCGGAGCGTTGCCGTTAGCGGCGCCCGGGTCAGGAGGCGAAGGGGTCCGGCGTCATCGTGTACTTCGTGGAGAGGTACTCGTGGATGCCCTCGAAGCCGCCCTCGCGGCCGAGGCCCGACTGCTTGACGCCGCCGAACGGTGCCGACGCGTTGGAGATGACGCCCACGTTGAGTCCCATCATGCCCGTCTGCAGGCGCTCGATGAGGCGCTGACCGCGCGCCAGGTCGCGCGTGAACGCGTAGCTGACGAGACCGTACTCGGTGTCGTTGGCCAGCCGGATCGCCTCGTCCTCGTCGCTGAACGTGATCATCGAGATGACGGGGCCGAAGATCTCGGTGCGGAGGATGTCGCTGCCCGGCTTCACGC
This sequence comes from Naasia sp., assembly GCA_036563405.1. GTDB lineage: Bacteria > Actinomycetota > Actinomycetes > Actinomycetales > Microbacteriaceae > Naasia. The sequence continues at coordinate 381 of DATCMN010000477.1, forward strand.
CGGAGACGACAGTCGGCTCGTAGAACGTGCCGGGGCCGTCGACCCGCTTGCCGCCGTGGTGCAGCGTCGCGCCGCGCTCGACGGCGTCCTGCACCAGCTCGTCAACCTTGTCGACTGCGTCGGAGCTGATGAGCGGACCGATCCGCACTCCCTCCTCGGTGCCGCGGCCGATCTTGAAGCCGCGGACGGCCTCGGTCACCCGCTCGGCGAACTCCTGCGCCACCGACTCGTGCACCAGGAACCTGTTGCCCGCGGTGCACGCCTCACCGATATTGCGGAACTTGGCCAGCAGCGCGCCCTCGACAGCCTTGTCGAGGTCGGCGTCCTCGAACACCAGGAACGGGGCGTTGCCGCCGAGCTCCATCGAGGTCCGGAGCACGTTCTTCGCCGCCTGCTGGAGGAGGCTGACGCCCACCGGGGTCGAGCCGGTGAAGCTGAGCTTGCGGAGGCGGGGGTCGTCGAGGATCGGCGCGGAGACGTCCTTCGAGCTCGACGTGGTGACGATGTTGAGCACACCCGCCGGGAGTCCGACCTCCTGGAAGATCGCGCCCAGGTAGAGCGTGGTGAGGGGTGTCAGCTCGGCCGGCTTGATGACGACGGTGCAGCCGGCGGCGAGGGCCGGCGCGATCTTGCGGGTCGCCATCGCCAGGGGGAAGTTCCACGGGGTGATGAAGTAGCACGGCCCGACCGGGTGCTGCGAGACGATGGTGCGACCCGTGCCTTCCGGGTTCACGTTGTAGCGGCCGGTGATGCGCACGGCCTCCTCGCTGAACCAGCGGAGGAACTCGCTCCCGTAGACCACTTCGCCCTGCGCCTCGGCGAGAGGCTTGCCCATCTCCATGGTCATCAGCAGGGCGATGTCGTCCTTGCGCTCCTGCACGAGCTCCCATGCGGCGCGGAGGATCTCGCCGCGCTTGCGCGGGGGCGTCGCCGCCCAGGCGTCGGCCGCCTCCACAGCGGCATCCAGGGCGCGGATGCCGTCCTCTGCGGTCGCGTTCGCGATAGTGCGGAGCACCTCCCCGGTCGCCGGGTCGCGCACCTCGATCGGCCGCTCGCCGGAGCCCGTCACCCATTCCCCGCCGATCAGCAGGCGATCGGGGACGCGGTCGAGCAGGGCCTTCTCTTCGGCAGCGGACACAGGGAGCCTTCCTCTTCTTCGCGGGATTCCCATCGTAGTTCCGCCGCCCGGCGGCTCAGGATGCGGTCAGCCGCACCCCTTCGCCGGCGAGCTCCCGCAGGGTCCGCTCGCTCGACTCGACGGCGACGCCCGCGACCAGGTCGGTGAGCACCCGCACCCGCCGCCCGTCGCGCGCGGCGTCGAGGGCTGAGGCGCGGACGCAGTAGTCGGTGGCGATGCCCACCACGTCGACGTCGGTGACGCCCCGCTCGTCGAGCAGCTCCGAGACGCCGCGGCCGTCCTCCGTGGTGCCGTCGTAGATGGAGTAGGCGGGCTCGCCCTGGCCCTTCTTCACGTGCACGTCGATGGCGTCGGTCGCGAGGTCCGGATGATAGTCGGCGCCCGTGGTGCCACCCACGCAGTGCACGGGCCAGGTCGCCGTGTAGTCGGGGTCGGCGTCGACGGCGAAGTGGCCGCCGTTGTCCCCCGTGCCGTCGTGCCAGTCGCGGGAGGCGACGACCACCTCGTACCGGCCGGGATTGTCGGCGAGGTACCGGCTGATGCCGCGGGCGACGGCCGTGCCGCCGTCCACCCCGAGGGCGCCGCCCTCGGTGAAGTCGTTCTGCACGTCGATGATGAACAGCGCCGAGGTCATGCCGGAATCCTACGAGGCGCCGCAGGCCCTGCCAGGATCGGTGCCATGCTGCCCCGCCGCTTCGCCCAGATCGACGTCTTCTCCTCCGAATCGTGCCGCGGCAATCCCGTGGCGGTCGTGCTGGAGTCGGACGACCTCGACGACGCGACGATGCAGCGCTTCGCCCGGTGGACGAACCTGTCGGAGACGACCTTCGTGCTGCCGCCCACGACCGAGGAGGCGGACTACCGGCTGCGCATCTTCACCCCGGGCGGCGAGCTGCCGTTCGCGGGGCACCCGACCCTCGGAAGCTGCGCCGCGTGGCTCGGCAGCGGCGGGCGGCCGCGCACGGCCGACAGGATCGTCCAGGAGTGCGGCATCGGCCTGGTCGAGCTGCGCAGGGACGGCGGGAGCCTCGCGTTCGCGGCCCCGCCCCTCCTCCGCAGCGGCGAGCCGACGCCGGAGGAGCTCGACGCCGCCGTGCGCGCCCTCCGGGTGGATCCCGCGAAGGTGCGCGCCGCCTCCTGGGTGGACAACGGGCCCGGCTGGATGGGCCTCCTGCTCGACAGCGCCGAGACGGTGCTGAGCCTCGAACCCGACTTCGTCGCGATGGGGACACTCAAGGTGGGTGTGGCCGCCCCCTCCCCCGCCGGCGCCGACTCCGACTTCGAGGTCCGCGCGTTCGTGCCGGGGATCGGCGTGCCGGAGGATCCGGTGACCGGCAGCCTGAACGCCGGCCTCGCCTCCTGGTTCCTGTCCGCCGGCATCGCCTCCGGCCCCTACGTCGCGGCGCAGGGCACGGCGCTCGGCCGCGCCGGCCGGGTCACCGTGACGCCCACCCGCACGGGCGAGATCTGGATTGGCGGCGCGACCAGCACCGTCATCTCCGGCACCGTCCTCCTGTAGCCGAACGCTGAGGGAGAGGAGGGTCAGCGGTTGCTGAGGTTGTCACCGCAGTCCCAGGCGGCGGCCGCCAGGGCGTCGATCGCCTGTTTGGCGCTGTCCGAGACGGGGCCGAGGGCGTAGATCGCGAAGGTCAGCGTCGTGCCGTCGGCGGCGTGCACGATGCCGGCCAGGGTGTAGCCGTCGTCGATCCAGCCCGTCTTCGCGAGCACTGCTCCGTCCGCTCGGGAACTCGCGCCGGCGAACCGGTCGGCGTAGCGGAGCGAGCCTGTACGCCCCGAGACGGGCAGCCCGTCGTGCAAGGCCCAGAGCGCCCCCTCCTTCGCCGCGACCTTGCGGAACAGCTCGGTCAGGTACGACGGCGGAATCGCGTTGTTCCCACTCAATCCCGACCCGTCGGCGATCCGGACGCCTGCGGTGTCGACGCCGTACGCCCCGAGGCCCGCGGTCAGGCCGTCCTGCAGTGCGGCGAAGGTGTTCCCTGCGCCCGCCTCGATCGCAGTCACCCGCGCCAGCGCCTCCGCGATGGTGTTGTCCGACACGATCAGCGTCTGCTGCACGAGCGTCGAGACCGGCTGAGACCGGACCGTGCCGAGCACGGGCGCTCCGGCGGGCGCGGTGCCGACGACCGTGGTGCCGACGCCGAGGGCGGCCGCGAACGCGGCTCCCGCCCGGCCGACGGGGTCGTCGCTGCGCGGCGAGGTGCCCTTGTAGGGGTCGTCCCGGTCGCCGTCCACCATCAGCGCGGTGACCCGCGCCTGATAGCCCATCGTCAGCTCCTTGCGCTCCCAGCTCGGGTCCCAGGTCTCGCCGCCGAAATACGTCGCATCGAGCACGACTGTCGTGATCGGGGTGCCCGCGGTCGCCGGGTCCGCGTCCCAGGCCGCGCGCACCTGGCCGGCGAGATCGTCAAGGTGCGGCGCTCCGGCGTAAGTGCTCTCGCTGCCGGACGGCACACGCGAGAGGGTGGGATCTCCGCCGCCCACCAGCACGACCGTGCCCGGCTCCGCGCCGCGCACGACAGTGGTCGCGAACCGGTAGTCGGGCCCCAGCACGGCGAGCGCCGCCGCACTCGTCAGCACCTTCATCACGCTGGCGGCGCGGTTCGGCGTCGTCCCACCGCGGTCGAACAGCACCTCGCCGGTCGCCGCGTTCACGAAGCGCGCCTGGAACTGGGCCAGCCGGCCGTCGGATGCGGGGCCCGCGACGGAGCACGTGCGGACCGGCGACGCGGGCAGCGCCGCCGCCGGGACCGGGCGCGGCTCAGGGGTGGGCGTCGGTGCCGGCGGAGTCGCGGTGCGCGAGGCGGCGGGTGTCGCGGGTGCTCGGGTCGCCGAGGTGAGCGGGGAGGCGGAGGACACTGCCGCTCCGGCGGCGGCGGCGCCCCCGAGCGCCGCCAGGTACACCACCGCGGCGCCCGCGACGAGCGACACCGCTCGAGCGCGGGGGGTCAGACGGCGCAGCACGCCGACAGTCTAGGCAGACCCCCTAGGCGGATTCCCTAGGCGGACTCGGAGGGGTAGCGGAGTCCGATGCGCTCGCGGACGGTGTCGAGCACGTCCATCACGAGCACTGTCTCCTGCGGGGAGAGCAGCGGACTGGCGGTCTCGCCGGCCCGGATCAGGCGCTCCGCCTCGAGCGCCTGGTACTGCATTCCGCGGCCCTCGATGTCCGACTCGTACCGCTCGACGACGTCGCCGACGTTGTCGTAGACGGTGAAGCTCGTCGGGGTGTACCAGACCGGGTCGATCTCGATCCGGCCGAGCGTGCCGAGGATCGCGGCCCGGTTGGGGCCCCGGGTGTCGAGAGCCGTGTGCAGCAGCGACTGCCGCCCGTCCTGGTGCTCGAGGACCATGGCGGTCTGGCGGTCCACGCCGGTGGAGGTGAACGCCGCGCTCGCGGCCACCGAGGTGGGGCCGCCGAGGATGTCGACGGCGAAGGAGACAGGGTAGATGCCGAGGTCGAGGAGGGCGCCGCCGCCGAGCTCCGG
>DATCMN010000486.1:0-2277 GCA_036563405.1 Naasia sp.
CCGGAGCCGACGACGATCAAGTGCTCGGGGATGGCCTCGAGGTTGTAGACCTGCTTCCAGGTGAAGATCCGCTCGCCGTCGGGGATGGCCGTCGGCAGGACGCGCGGGCTGGCGCCGACGCTGACCACGATCGTGTCGACCTCGACCTCGTCGAAGTCCCGGCCGCCCCTGCCCGTCGACGCGATGAGCTTGTTGGGCCCGTCTAGGCGGCCCTCGCCGCTGATCACGCGGACGCCCGCCTGCTTGAGCTTCTCGCCCATGTCCTCGGACTGCTGACGGGCGAGGCCGGTCAGCCGCTTGTTCACGGCGGAGAGGTTGATGGCGATCTCCGGCATCGCCGGACGGCCCGACTCACCGCGCGCGAAGAACTGGACGCCGACATCGGTCGCCTCGCCGATCGCCGTGGCAGCCTCGGCCGTCGCGATGAGGGTCTTGGAGGGCACCACGTCGGTCAGCACCGCGGAGCCGCCGACGCCGGCACGCTCGATGAGAACCACGTCCGCGCCCAGCTGCGCCCCCGCCAGTGCCGCCTCGTAGCCGCCGGGTCCGCCGCCGAGGATGCCGATGCGCTGCTTGCGCTCGAATTCGTTAGCCATCCCTCCTATTCTCCCGCATCCCGCCGACTATCCGCGCCGATCGGGCGCCGTCCTAGGCTGGGCACCATGTCGCACTCCCTCCCCTCGTCGCCCCTCGACGACCCCGAGACCGACCCCTTCGACGTCGCCGCGCGGGCCGCCCGCCAGCTCGCCGAAGCGACAGGCGTCGAACGCCACGACATCGCCCTGACCCTCGGCAGCGGCTGGGGCAAGGCCGCCGACCTCCTAGGCGAGGAGGTCGCCACGGTGCCCGCCTCGGACATCGACGGGTTCTCCGCGTCCGGCGTCGTCGGACACTCGGGCACCCTGCGCTCCTTCCGGCTGCCGAACGGCAAGCACGCCCTCGTCATCGGCGCGCGCACCCACTTCTACGAGGGCCGCGGCGTGCGCCGGGTCGTGCACAGCGTCCGAACCGCGGCGGCCGCGGGGGCGAGCGTGATGGTGCTGACGAACGGCGCGGGCGGGATCAAGCGCTCATGGAAGCCGGGCACTGCCGTCCTCATCTCCGACCACATCAACCTGACGGCGGCCTCCCCACTCGAGGGCCCCACCTTCGTCGACCTCACCGACCTCTATTCGGCGCGGCTGCGCGCCGTCGCCCGCGAGGTGGACGCGTCCCTCGACGAGGGCGTCTACGTGCAGTTCCGCGGCCCGCACTACGAGACCCCGGCGGAGGTGCGGATGGCCGAGACGATCGGCGGCACCATCGTCGGCATGTCGACAGCGCTGGAGGCGATCGCGGCCCGGCAGGCCGGCATGGAGATCCTCGGCCTCTCGCTCATCACCAACCCCGCCGCGGGCATCTCCGACGAGCCGCTCAGCCACGAGGAGGTCCTCGCCGCCGGCCGTGCCGCCGAGGAGCCGCTCGCCCGCCTGCTCTCCGCGATCGTGGGCCGGCTGTGAGCGCCGACCTGCTGGCGGCCGCGGAGGCCTGGCTGGCCGCGGACCCGGATGAGCAGACGCGCGCCGAGCTGACGGAGGTGCTCGCCGGTGCCCGGAACGGCGACGACGCCGCCCTCGCCGACCTGCACGACCGCTTCGATTCCCGCCTGGTGTTCGGAACGGCCGGCCTCCGCGGCCGACTCGGTGCGGGCCCCAACCGGATGAACCGGGTGGTCGTCGCACAGACGACCGCCGGCCTCGCGCGGTTCCTGCTCGGCCGCGAGGCGACCCCGAGCGTCGTGATCGGCTACGACGGGCGCCGCAACTCGGCGGTGTTCGCGCGCGACGCGGCGGAGCTCCTGGCGGGCGCCGGGGTGCGCGCCATCCTGCTCCCCCGGCTGCTGCCCACCCCGGTCCTCGCCTTCGCGGTCCGGCACCTCGACGCGTCGGCGGGCGTGATGGTGACCGCCTCCCACAACCCGGCCGACGACAACGGCTACAAGCTGTACCTGGGCGGCGCGGACGGCGGCTCGCAGATCGTCCCGCCCGCCGACTCCGAGGTGCTCGCCGCCATCGAGGCGGTCGTGGCCGAGGGAGCGGCAGGAGCCGAGCTGGCGCGCTCCGACGACTACGAGACGGCGGGCGAGGAGGTCCTCGACGCCTACGTGGTGGCCACCGCCGGCGAGCGCGCCGTCGACGCGCCGCTCACCTGGGTCTACACGCCGCTGCACGGCGTGGGCTGGGAGACGGCGTCCCGCGTCTTCTCCGGCGCCGGCATCCCCGACCCGATCCCGGTCGA
>DATCMN010000491.1:0-6085 GCA_036563405.1 Naasia sp.
TCCGGGAGCAGGCCTGGGTGCCCGCGCACCGGGACCTCGACGTGCGCGACGCCGTTCGGTCGGGCGTCGCCGACGAGTCCGACGTGCGCGACATGGACCTGCGCGACGGCGATCCGGGCGCCCGACTGCGCGGCCCCGAGCTGCTCGTCCTCCTCGCGCTGCGGCCGGGTCTCGACGCCGGCGCAGTCGCCGCCCTGGTCGGCCGGGTGCAGGAGCGCTGGGCGGCGCTTCCCGCTCTCGGCAGGGTGGAGTCGCTCGCCGTGAAGCTGGTGCCCGCTCCGCATTGACGCGCGGCGGCGGCGGGGCAAGCATGGGCGCGTGGCGCCGTCGCCCGATCCCGACCCCCTCGCTCGTGCCGAAGCGCACGCGCGGGAATGGCTCGCGTCGCTGCCTGATCGCCGGGTCCCGGCGCAGGGGACGATCGAGGACGCGCGGGAGCGGTTCGGCTCCGAGCTGCCCGAGACCGGCGCCCCGCCCGCCGACGTGGTCGACAGACTGGCCGCGGCCGCGGGGCCGGGACTCATGGCGAGCGCCTCGGGCCGGTTCTTCGGCTGGGTGATGGGCGGCACGCTGCCCGCGGCGCTGGCGGCCGACTGGCTCGTCTCCGCCTGGGACCAGAACGCCGGGATGCGCGCCTCCACTCCGGGCGTCGTCGCCGCCGAGGAGATCGCCGGCGAATGGCTGCTCGAGCTGCTCGGCCTCCCCGCCGGGTCGGCTGTCGGCTTCCCGACGGGCGCCACCCTCGCGAACGTCACCTGTCTCGCCGCCGCCCGGGACAGCGTGCTCGCCGCGGCCGGCTGGGACATCACCCAAGGCCTCGCGGGCGGCCCGCGGATCCGGGTGCTCGCCGGGGAGGAGCGGCACGGCTCGGTCGACCTCGCGCTGCGCTACCTGGGGCTGGGACTGCCCGAGACCGTCGCCGTCGATTCGCAGGGGCGGCTCGATCCGGACGACCTGGCCCGCAGGCTGGACCGGCAGGCCGGTCAGGCGATCGTCTGCCTGCAGGCGGGCAACATCCACTCGGGCGCCTTCGACCCGTTCGGTCCCGCTATCGATGCCGCTTCGGACGCCGGAGCGTGGGTTCACGTCGACGGCGCCTTCGGGCTGTGGGCCGCGGCCACCCCCACGCTCCGGCAGCTCACGCAGGGCATGGCGCGGGCGGACTCCTGGGCGACCGACGCCCACAAGACCCTGAACACCCCGTACGACGGCGGCATCGCCGTGGTCCGCGATCCGGCCACAGTCCGCGCGGCGATGGGCCTGCACGCCAGCTACCTCCTCGCCTCCACCGAGCGGGAGCCGTACGAGTACGTGCCGGAGCTGTCCCGGCGCGCCCGCGGAGTCCCGGTGTGGGCCGCGCTCGCCTCGCTGGGCGCTGCCGGCGTGCGGGGCCTCGTCGAGGGGCTGGTCGGCGCCGCGCAGGCGATCGCCGACGGGGTGCGCCGCATCCCCGGCGCGACGGTGATCAACGACGTCGTCTACACCCAGGTCTGCGTGGCGTTCGAGGACGATGCGCGCACCCGCGCGGTGCTCGCCCGCATCCTCGAGGACGGGGCGATCCTGCCCTCCGGCAGCACCTGGCACGACCGAGCCGTGATCCGGTTCTCGGTCAGCAACCACGCGACAGGCGAGGCTGAGGTCGCCGAGACTGTGGAAGCGGTGCGGCGGGCTGCGTCCGTACCGTAGCCCGCGCCTCCGGCCGGGGTCAGGTGGTCGGGCCCGTCCACTTCTCGCCCGGGCCCTTGCCGACCGGGTCCGGGTAGGGCGACGCTTCCCGGAACGCCAGCTGCACGGAGCGGAGACCGTCGCGCAGAGCCCGCGCGTGGTGGTCGCCGAGGTGCGGCGCCGCCGCCGTGACGAGTCCGGCGAGGGAATCGATGAGCTTGCGCGCCTCGTCGAGGTCGGGGCTCGCGTCCGGTTCCTCGCCGAGCCCGCACTTCACCGCGGCGGCGCTCAGCAGGTGCACGGCGACGGTGTTGATGACCTCGACTGCCGGGACGTCGCCGATGTCGCGGAGGGCGTCGGCTGCGTCGTCCGGATACGGATCCGCGAAGGCCTCCGGCGCGGGATCGGGGGAGGGGACGTCGGCGGACATGCGGAACCTCTCGATGGACTGGCGGTCTCTGCTATCCTTGTGCGGGCCCCGGGACCTGTCCCGGCGAGAAAAGTGGAGTTCGCTCCCACCCGCGTCGACCGCTTCATCAGGTTACCGGGTCAGCAGCACCCCCTCCGACCGGCTTCCGGGCGGAGAGATCGGGTGCCGGCGCGCGCCGTCCGCGTGCCGTGTGCGCTCCACTCTTCCGGCCCCGCCGCACCCCGCGGCGGTGGAAGAAGACAAAGGAGCAACACATCAGCGATCCCCGTACCAACGACCGCATCCGTGTGCCGGAAGTCCGGCTCGTCGGACCGGCGGGTGAGCAGGTCGGCATCGTCGCGATCGACGTCGCCCTCCGGCTTGCGCGCGAGGCGGACCTCGACCTCGTCGAGGTCGCGCCGAACTCTCGGCCGCCGGTCGCCAAGATCATGGACTACGGGAAGTTCAAGTACGAGACGGCGCAGAAGGCCAAGGAGGCCCGTCGCAACCAGGCGAACACCATCCTCAAGGAGGTCCGGTTCCGCCTGAAGATCGACAGCCACGACTACGAGACCAAGCGCAAGCGCGCGGAGGGCTTCTTGAAGGCGGGCGACAAGGTCAAGGCGATGATCCTCTTCCGCGGCCGTGAGCAGTCGAGGCCCGAGCAGGGCGTCCGGCTGCTGCAGCGCTTCGCCGAGGACGTCAGCGAGTTCGGAACAGTCGAGTCGACCCCGACCATCGACGGCCGCAACATGGTGATGATCATCGGCCCCCTCAAGAACAAGGCGGACGCGAAGGCGGAAGCCCAGGCTCGCAAGGCCACCCGCGGACCGAGCGGACTGCCGCTCGAGTCGGCGGCTGCGGAGCCCGCAGCACAGACCACCGGCGCGGAGCCCGCCTCCGCCGCCGCTACACCCAAGGAGAGCAATGCCTAAGCAGAAGACCCATTCCGGAGCGAAGAAGCGCTTCAAGCTGACCGGCAGCGGCAAGCTCATCAAGCAGCAGGCCGGCATGCGCCACAACCTCGAGGGCAAGGCGAGCAAGCGCACGCGCCGCCTCAACCAGGACCAGGTGCTGAGCGCGCCCGACACCAAGGTCGCCAAGAAGATGCTCGGCCTCTGAGCCGATCGACACGACGAAATAAGGACTGAGCAATGGCAAGAGTGAAGCGGGCGGTCAACGCCCACAAGAAGCGTCGCGTCATCCTCGAGCGCGCCGAGGGCTACCGCGGCCAGCGGTCGCGCCTCTACCGCAAGGCGAAGGAGCAGGTCACCCACTCCCTCGTCTACGCGTACCGTGACCGTCGTGCCCGCAAGGGCGACTTCCGTCGCCTGTGGATCCAGCGCATCAACGCGGCCGCCCGCGCCGAGGGTCTCACCTACAACCGGTTCATCCAGGGCCTCGGCCTCGCCGGTGTCGAGGTGGACCGTCGCATCCTCGCGGAGCTCGCCGTGAACGAGCCCGCCACGTTCGCGGGCCTCGTCGCCACCGCGAAGGCGGCCCTGCCGGCCGACACGTCGGCCCCCGCCGCTCCCGCCGCCTGACGGCTCCGGCGTACTCGCCGAGTTGCCCGGTTCAGCTGCGTTTCCTCCCGGATCCGCGGCAGAACCGGGCAACTCGCGGTTCACGCGGCCCTCGGTAGGCTGACCGGGTGCTGGAGAACCCGCGAGCCCCCCGCGTCCGCTCGGTCGCGAAGCTCGCCTCGAAGGCGGAGCGCGCCGAGACGGGGAACTTCCTCCTCGAAGGGCCGCAGGCGGTCGCCGAGGCGCTCGTCTGGCGAAGCGAGCTGCTCCTCGAGCTGTACGCGACGCCGACGGCCATCGAGCGCTACCCCGACATCGCGCAGGCGGCGGTGGACGCCGGGGTCGACGTCGAGTTCGTCACCGAGCAGGTGCTCGACGCCATGGCGGACACCGTCACGCCGCAGGGCTTCGTCGCGGTCTGCAGCCAGTTCCCCACCTCGGCGCGCGCCATCTTCGCCGACGCCCCGCGCCTGGTCGCGATCCTCGAGGAGGTCCGCGATCCGGGGAATGCGGGCACCATCATCCGCGCCGCCGACGCCGCGGGCGTCGACGCCGTCGTGCTCACCGGGCGCAGCGTCGACCTGTACAACCCGAAGGTGGTCCGGGCGACGACCGGATCGCTGTTCCACCTGCCGATCGCGGTCGGCGCGGAGCTCGGCGCCACCGTCGAGCGCGCCCGCGCCGCCGGCCTCCAGGTGATCGCCGCGGACATCAAGGGCGAGGACCTTCTCGACGCCCGGCGCGCCGGAGTGCTCGCCCAGCCGACCGCCTGGGTGTTCGGCAACGAGGCGCGCGGGCTCGACGACGCCGACCTCGCCCTCGTCGACCGCTCCATCACCGTCCCGATCTACGGCCAGGCGGAGTCGATGAACCTCGCCACCGCCGCATCCGTCTGCCTGTACGAGAGCGCATTCGCGCAGCGCGGCTGAGCCCGGCCGAGCCCGGCTGAGCGCGACCCGACGCGAGCCGGCCAGCTGCTCGCCTCTCCCGGCAGATGGGCCGGACCCGCCGGGCGATTAGGATGGGGCACCGTGTCCGACGCCAGTCCGAACGCCGCCGGTGCGGCCACCCCGATCTCCGAGGAGGTCGTCGGCGACGCCGTCGAGGCGGCACTCGCCGCCATCGCCGCCGCCACGACGACCGTCGAGCTGAAGGCCGCCCGCAGCGCCCACGCGGGGGAGGCGTCGCCACTCGCGAAGCTCAACGCGCAGCTGCGCAGCGTGCCCGCCGCCGAGAAGGCGGCGACCGGCAAGCTGGTCGGCGGCGCCCGCGGACGCGTGAATGCCGCGATCGCCGCCCAGGAGGCCGAGCTCGCCGCGCGGGAGACGGCTGAGCGCCTCGCCGCCGAGCGCGTCGACGTCACCGCGGCCGGCTCCCGCTGGCACCCCGGCGCGCGCCACCCGCTCAGCCTGCTGCAGGAGCAGGTGTCCGACATCTTCGTCGGCATGGGATGGGAGATCGCGGAGGGCCCCGAGCTCGAGCACGAGTGGTTCAACTTCGACGCGCTCAACTTCGACGAGGACCACCCGGCCCGCGCCATGCAGGACACCTTCTACGTGGCCCCGCCGGAGCGGCACCTCGTGCTGCGCACCCACACCTCGCCGGTGCAGGTGCGCTCCCTTCTCGAGCGTGAGCTGCCCGTCTACGTCCTCTGCCCCGGTCGCACGTTCCGCACCGACGAGTTCGACGCGACCCACCTGCCGGTCTTCTCTCAGTTCGAGGGGCTCGCGATCGATCGCGGCCTCACCATGGGACACCTCCGGGGCACGCTCGAGCACTTCGCGCGCATCATGTTCGGCGAGGAGGCGAAGATCCGCCTCCGGCCGAACTACTTCCCCTTCACCGAGCCGTCCGCGGAGATGGACGTGTGGCAGCCGCACGCCAAGGGCGGCGCGCGCTGGGTGGAGTGGGGCGGCTGCGGCATGGTGAACCCCAACGTCCTGCGTGCCGCGGGCATCGACCCCGACGAGTACCAGGGCTTCGCCTTCGGCATGGGCATCGAGCGCACCCTCCAGTTCCGCAACGAGCTCAACGACATGCGCGACATGGCGGAGGGCGACATCCGCTTCAGCGCTCAATTCGGAATGGTGCAGTAGGCCATGCGCGTCCCTCTCAGCTGGCTCGGCGAGTACGTCGACCTCCCCGCGGGCACCTCGGTGGCCGACCTGCACGCCGCCCTCGTCCGGGTCGGCCTGGAGGAGGAGGCGGAGCACCGCATCGACATCTCCGGCCCTATCGTGGTCGGCGAGGTGCTCGACTTCACGCCGGAGCCGCAGTCGAACGGCAAGACCATCCGCTGGTGCTCGGTGCGCGTCGCCCCTGAGGGGGAGTCGGCGGCGGACGGCGGCGCCGACGTGCGCGGAGTCGTCTGCGGCGCCGCGAACTTCGAGGTCGGCGACAAGGTGGTCGTGACCCTTCCCGGCTCGGTGCTGCCCGGGCCGTTCCCGATCGCCGCGCGCAAGACGTACGGGCACGTCTCCGACGGCAT
>DATCMN010000492.1:0-7827 GCA_036563405.1 Naasia sp.
CTTGCTCACCGGGAAGCACCGCCTGCAGGACCAGCCTGCCGAGGGATCGCGCTTCAGCAAGGACCTGTACCGCCAGCGCTACTGGAACCCGAGGATGTTCGAGGCGGTCGATGCTCTGCGGGCCGTCGCCGAGAGTGAGCGCATCACGCTCGTCGAGCTGTCGCTCCGATGGGTCGCTCAGCAGCGGCTCACCGACGCCGTGCTGCTCGGCGCGTCCCGCCTGGAGCAGTTCGACTCGAATCTGGCCGCTCTTCAGGGCCCGCCCCTGGGAGAAGACGTCCTTCGCCGATGCGACGAGGTGTGGGAGCAGCTCGACGGCGCCGTTCCGCACTACAACCGATGACGCCGCGCGCCGAGGAGCACTCCATGACGACAACCGACTCCCTCCGTGGCCCCGTGACACTGGACTCGCTGCACGAGCACGCTCAGGCCGTGCTCGTCGCCTCCGGCGTGGCCGCCTCCCACGCCGACCTCGTGAGCGCCTCGCTCGTCGACGCCGAAGCACGGGGCATCGGGTCGCACGGACTGACCCGCCTGCGCATCTACAGCGAGCGCGTGCGGCGAGGCCTCGCGGAGGGGGCCGTCGAGCCTCAGGTGACGCGCACGCGATCCGGTGTCATCGACGTCGATGCACTCAACGCCCTGGGGCAGGTGGGCGCCGGAGTTGCGGTCGACGCCGCCATGGAGGTGGCGCGCGAAGCCGGCATAGCGCTGGCCGGTGTGCGCAACTCCAACCATTGCGGAACCCTGGCTTTCTTCACCCGCCGCATCGCCGAAGCCGGGCTGGTTGCGATCGCCATGTCGACTGCGCCCCCGACGATGGTCTACTTCGGTGGCCGGACGCCCGCAGTCGGTACCAATCCGTTCAGCATCGCGGTTCCCCGCGCAGGGGCTGCGCCGCTCGTCATCGACATGGCGACCAGCGCGACGGCGCGGGGGAAAATCATCGTCGCGGAGCAGACGGGCACTCCGATCCCCGGGGATTGGGCGCTCGACTCGGAGGGGAGGCCTACGTCGGACCCTGCGGCAGCGCTCGCGGGCTCGATGGTCCCGTTCGCCGGTCCTAAGGGATCCGGCCTCGCGATGATGATCGACCTCATCTGCGGCGGCCTCATCGCCTCCGCCACGGGATTCTCCATCGGCAACATGTACGAGGAGTGGGACCGGCCCCAGCGCGTCGGTCACGCCTTCATCGTTCTCGACCCGGGCGCCTGCCCGGGCGGGGCCGGGTACGGCCGGACCGTCGCCGAGTTCGCTGCGGAGCTCGCGGCGCTGCCGCCCGCGGAGGGCCACTCCGCGGTGCTTGCGCCCGGCACTCTGGAGGACGCGGCACTTGCGAGGGCACGCGCCAACGGACTGGAGGTCCCGCCCGCAGTGCTCGCCGACCTGCTGAACCTTGCTGAGGAGGTCGGCGCGACCACCTCGCTGCTCACCGAAACCCGAGGAGGGGCACCATGGCTGTCGAACTGAGGATCCACCGCGAGCAGGCGATGCCGGACCCGGCAGTGGTCCAGCGGTTCGAACAGCTGGCGTCCTCGCTCGTCTCCGACGTTTTCGGTAGATGGGCCGGCGCCCCGGGCATCCTGCCGGTTGCAGGCCTCGCCGGGGGAGTCACGGTGGCGGGCCCCGCGCTCACGGTCCGCACGCGTCCTGGCGACAACCTCGCGCTGCACAAGGCCCTCGACCTCGCCCGCCCCGGAGAGATCATCGTCGTCGCAGCGGGCGGAGCAACCGACCGGGCGATCCTCGGCGGACTGATCGGTGAATACGCGAGCACTCGCGGCGTGGCCGCCCTGGTGCTCGACGGGGCCGTCCGGGACCTGTCGGATCTGGCCGTACTCGCTCCACCCGTCTTCGCGCGGGGCGTCTCGCACCTGGGGCCGTACAAGGACGGGCCGGGGGAGATCCGAGGAGCAGTACAGGTCGGTGGGCTCGTGGTTCGGGACGGCGATCTCGTCGTCGGCGACGGAGACGGCATCGCGGTCGTGCCGCGCGAGCGGGTCGAGGAGATCCTGGCGGCCGCAGAGGCCAAGCGGGAGGCGGAGGCGGCGGAGCAACGCGCCATTCGGGCCGGCACCTGGGACAGGAGCTGGGTGGATCGGTCGATCGACGTGGTCTTCGTCGACTGAGCGCGAGGGCGACCGTCAGGACACGGGGGTGAGAGGCGCGTCGCCTCTCAAGACGGCCGCCACGTTGTCGACCGCGAGCTGGGCCATGGCCTGCCGTGTCGCCCGCCCGGCGCTGCCGATGTGCGGGAGAAGGATCGCTCGCTCGGAAGCCACGAGACGCGGGTTGACCCGCGGCTCGTGCTCGTGGACGTCGAAGGCGGCACCAGCGAGCTTCCCGCCGTCCAGCGCGTCCGCCACAGCGTCCTCGTCGACGAGGGGTCCTCGGGCTGTGTTGACGAGATAGCTGCCGGTGCGCATCGTCGAGAGGCGCCGCGCATCGACCATGCGGCGGGTCTCCGGCGTGAGCGGGCAGTGCAGGGTCACCACGTCGGCGAGGGCGAAGACCTCGTCGACCGTCGCCGGCTCCACTCCTAGCGCAACTGCCTCGGGACCTCGCGCCCGTGAGCCGGAGGCGACCACGCGCATGCCGAAAGCCCGCGCCCTCCTCGCCACCGCCATCCCGATCCGTCCCAGCCCCACGATGCCGAGCGTGGCGCCGGCACTGATGTCCAGTCCTACGAACGAGGTGGGTCCCCAGATCCATTCGCTCCCGGAACGGATGAACCTGTCGCCTTCCACGAGCCGCCGGGTGGTCGCGAGGATCAGGGCCATCGCGAGGTCGGCCGTCGCCTCATCCAGCACCCCTGGCGTGTTCGTCACCACCACTCCGCGGGCTCGCGCCGCCGCGACGTCGATGTTGTCGTACCCCGCCGCCACGTTGGCGACGATGCGGAGCTGCGGGCCTGCGGCGTCCAGGAGTTCGTCGTCGATGGTCTCGGTGAGCAGTGCGATGATCGCGGCGGCCCCCGAAGCGCCCTCGAGCAGCGCGCGCCGCGTCGGAGGTTGGTCGCCGCCCGTCAGGGTCCGCACCGCGTGCGGCAGTGCGGAGGCCAGCGTCTCGGAGGCAAGGGGCAGTGCGCGCGTGAGGAGGACGTGGCTCGTCATCTCCGCAGTATTTCGTATACCATCACGACCAGGCAAGGACGCCTCTCCGTGAGAGGCCGGTGCGCCTCCGCCGTCCCTCGGACCTGGAAGGACTGACATGGGAATGTTCGGCAACGCCTTCAGCGGATGGCACCTCATCGCCATCCTCGCGATCGTGCTCCTCCTGTTCGGAGCCCCCAAGCTGCCCGCTCTCGCCAAGAGCGTCGGCCAATCCATGAACATCCTCAAGCGCGAGATCAAGACTGACCCTGCCGATGCCGACGGGCAGCAGGACGGGACCACAGTCGCGGTCGCGGTGGAGTCGCCGGGGTCCACTCCGGCGGCCGGCGTCGCTCCTGCGAGAATGACGCCGAAGGGGTAGTGCGCAGCCCCGACTCCCCGACCGTGGGCTCGCGCCTCCACAGGCGTGGCGCTCCTGAGGGAACCGAATCGGGAGAGGGCCTCAGCCGTCGAGCGCATGCCGGAGCGCTTCAGCCGACTGCCTGAGCCGAGCGGCGAGGTCCGCTGACTCGCAGGGGTCGGCCACATGCCCCACCGCGAGCGCCGCGGGGGACGGCGTCGAAGCGCGACGGGCACCGCGACCGACCGGAGTGTGGGGATCACCTCATCGTGGCTGGTGGCGAACCGGTCCTTCCCGCGGCGTCCACATCCGACCGCAGGTGGCTCGAGACACTGTCGGAGGGACATTCCGCGCGCGGGACGATGGAGAGGATGGCCTTTCCCAGGCGGGCTCCAGCGCGAACCTCCGGCGTCCTTGAAGTCGACGGCCGCCGCGGGCGCCCTGCCTGGTGTGGTGGCCTGTTGGCGCCGCCGCCACTTCTCGCTTGCTTGCCGCTCGTTGTGGGGATGTCGCGGGGTTCGGTGCGACTCATAGGATTTCCGCACCCGCCCACCCGTTCATTGGATCGCGCATGACCGCCCTCTCGCGCGCCCGCCCCTCGGCCTCGCCGTCGTCGGACGCGGCCGATCATCGCCCTCGGCAAGAGGTGCGCCCGGAGATCCAGGCGCTCCGCGCGGTGGCCGTCCTGCTCGTCGTCGTGTACCACTTCTGGCCGCAGTACCTCCCGGGCGGCTATGTGGGCGTCGACGTCTTCTTCGTCATCTCCGGCTACCTCATCACCAAGCACCTCGTCAACGAAGCCCGCCGGCGAGGAACCATCGACCTCCCCGGATTCTGGGCCCGCCGAGTCCGCAGACTGCTGCCGGCGTCGCTGCTCGTCATCGTCGTCTCCGCGGTGGCGACCCTGCTGTGGGTGCCGCGCACGTTCTGGTCGCAGTTCGCCCGCGAGATGATCGGATCCGTCACCTACATCCTCAACTGGCTGCTGGCGCGGGACTCCGTCGACTACCTCGCCTCGGAGAACAACGCGTCACCGGTTCAGCACTACTGGTCGCTGTCGCTCGAAGAGCAGTTCTACCTGGTGTGGCCGCTGCTCATCGTGGCTGTCGCGCTGACGCTGCGCCGGAAGCCGTTCGCCGAGGCGAGCTTCACACGGCGCACCGTCACCGTGCTCGCCGCCGTCACCGCGGTGTCGCTGGCGATCTCGATAGTCATGACGCCGATCGACCCCGGCAGCGCGTACTTCGTCACCCCCACCCGCGTGTGGGAGTTCGGCGTCGGCGGCCTGCTCGGGATCCTCGCCACGGCGACGCGGGTCTCCGGACCCGCCCGCGCGATGCTCGGCTGGCTCGGGGTGCTCGGCATCGTCGCTACCGGCTTCCTGTTCAGCTCATCGACTCAGTTCCCCGGCTTCACCGCGCTGCTGCCGGTCCTCGCCACCGCAGCTGTCATCTGGTCCGGCGGCAGTTCGCTGACCTGGTCTCCCGGTGCCCTCGCGCGCTTCCGCCCCCTGCAATTCCTCGGCGACGTCTCCTACTCCTTCTACCTCTGGCACTGGCCGCTGATCATCCTCTTCCCCTACGCGGTCGGGCGACCGATCTCGCCTGTCGACTCGTGGGTGCTGTTCGCCCTGTCGATCCTGCTCGCGTGGGTGACGAAGCGGTACGTCGAGGACGTCGCACGCGGGGCGAAGCGGGTGGCGGGCCGGAAGCCCCGGTTCACGTTCGTCCTCCTCGCGGCCGCCATGATCGGCGCGTCCCTCGCCCCGGGCGCCGCATTCGCGATCAGCCGCGCCGAGGTGCAGGAGAGCCGGACGCTGACCGCGCAGCTGCTGAACGAGGACACGCAGTGCCTGGGAGCGGCGGCGATGCTCGGTGCCTGCGACAACCCTCAGCTGGACGGCGTCCTGATCCCCACCCTGGCCGCCCTCAAGCTCGACAACGGGAACGCCTACGACTGCTATCCCGGCGTCCCGCCGAGCGGTGAGCTTCTCGACTGCTCCTGGGGTCCCGACGGGCCGGACGCGCTCCGAGTCGCCATCCAGGGCGACTCGCACGCGGCGATGCTGACGCAGGCCCTGATCCCGCTGCTCGACGAGCTCAACTGGCACCTGGAGTCCTACTCGGCACAGGGCTGCAGGTGGCGAACCGTCGACGGTTCGCCGGGCAGCGTGGAGCCGCCGCTCAACCAGTCGGACGAGGACTGCCGCCCCTTCCGCGCCGCTATCGACGAGCGCTTCCGCATGGGCGCCTACGACCTCATCCTCGTCACCGGGTATCGCGGGGAGCGCACCGGCTCCCAGGTGGAGGTGCTGGCCGAGGATCAAGCCGCCGTCTGGGCGCCCGTCGCCGCGGCCGGAACCACCATCGTCGCGATCACCGACAATGCCGCACCGCTCGAGATGGCCGACTGCGTGATCAACACCGTGACCCGGGGCTCCGATGGACGGGACTGCGTGATCCCCCTCGAGCGGCTGGCCGACACCCCGGACAGCATGCCGGTCACCGTGCCGCTCGTTCCCGGATCCGTGCTCATCGACCTGCAGGATCTGTACTGCACCGACGCGGGATGCCCCATGGTCATCGGCAACGTCATCGTCCACCGCGACGAGCACCACCTCAGCGCGACCTACGCCCGAACCGTCGCCCCGATCCTCGTCCAGCGGATCTGCGACGCGGTGGAGGAGTGCTAGTCGAGGGGTGAGGGTGCGTGAATGTCACGCGATCATCGCCCGCCTCGAGGGAGGCGGCACGGCGTAGCCTCCGGTCCGTCGGCTAGGCCTCGAAGACCACCTCGCCCGCCACGACGGTGACCGCCGTGCGCAGGGACGCGATCGCGGCGGGCGGCAGCTCGAACGGGTCCGCGGTGCAGACTGCGAGATCGGCGCGCTCGCCCACCCGGATCCGTCCGGGGCGGCCGAGCACCAGTTCGGTGGACCCGCTCGTGTACGCGCCGATCGCCTGCGCCAGGGTCAGCGACTGGTGCTCCGCGTCCAGGGTCGGCGGCTCGACGCCGGCGGGCAGCGGCGGCACCTCCACCCCGGGCGGCGGGGGAGCCCAGCGGTTGACGACCACGTGGATCGCGAGCCACGGGTCCGGCGGCGACACCGGCCAGTCCGACCCCATCGCAAGGTCCGCGCCGCTGTCCGCCATCGTGCGGAACGGGTAGCCCTGCATCATCCGCTCCTCGCCGATCTGCGCCACCACGTACGGATCGGGCGCTGCCCACAGGCCCTGGATGTTGGCGGTGATGCCGAGGGGGCCGAAGCGGCGGGCATCCTCGGGCTGCACCATTGACAGATGGGCGATGTGGTGACGCCGGCCGGCTCCGTTGGCCAGACGCGCCGCCTCGATCGCCGCGAGGGCCACGCGGATGCCGCGGTCGCCCATCACGTGCAGGTGCAGGGCGAAGCCCGCGGCGTCGAGCTGGGTGACGAAGTCGGTGATCGTCTCCTCGTCGAAGTGCAGCTCGCCCGTGAAGCCGTCGTCGGAGTGGGTGCAGTACGGCTCGAGGAGGGCCGCGGTCTCGCCGTGCGGGACGCCGTCGATCATCGCCTTCGCCGTGGAGGTGGCGAAGCCGGCCGCCCTGTTCCGCTCGCGCTGCTCGACGAAGCGGGCGACGAGGTCCGACACCTCGGACCGCTGCAGGCCGGGAGCGATCCACAGCGCCCCGGAGGTGTCGCTGCGCAGTGTGCCGTCGGCGATCGCGCGGAGGTACCCGGGGGTGCAGTCCGCCTTCCCGTTGTAGTAGCCGAGGATCGCCTCGTGCCAGCCGGTCACTCCGATCGACCAAAGGTGGGCCTGCGCCTCCAGGAGGCCGGCGTAGATCTCGTCGTCGGATGCCGCGGGGATGCGCCGCCCCACCAGTTCGGCCGCCGTCTCGTTGAGGTAGCCGGTCGGGTCCCCGTTCTCGTCGACGGTGATGTGCCCGTTGTGCGGCTGCGGCGTGTTCCGGTCCACGCCCGCGAGCTCGAGGGCCCTCGAGTTGACCCACAGGGTGTGGTGGCCGGCGTCGCTCAGCGCGACCGGGCGGTCGGCGACTATCGCGTCGAGCTGCTGGCGGGTCGGCGGGTCGAACAGCTCGTGGCTCCAGCCGCCGCCGGTCACCCAGCCGCCGGGGCTTCGCTCGGCGCCTGCCCGGATGAGTTCCCAGGTCTCCTCGACGCTCCGCGCTGGGGTGAGGTCGATGCTGAGTCGCTCGACACCGGCGAAGACGGCATGCGCGTGGGCGTCGACGAAGCCGGGCGTGAGAAGCCCGCCGGCGGCGTCGACCACCCGGGTCCGCTCGCCGGTCAGCTCGGCGATCCGGGCGTCGGACCCGACGCCGAGAATGCGGCCGTCCCGGACGGCGACGGCGGTGTCCGCGGTGCGCACC
>DATCMN010000512.1:0-1629 GCA_036563405.1 Naasia sp.
GCGGACGTCCTCGACTACCCGCTGCAGCGCGGCGACCGGATCGCCGTCACCCGGATCCCGACCGACGCCGACTCCGCCCTGGCCGCCGTCGCCGGCACCGGCATCGACGACCTCACCTACGTATGGGCGGCAGGCGAAGCCACGGCTCTGCTCCCGGTGCGGCGCTACCTCCGCTCGCATCTCGGGCTGGGCAAGGATCAGGCGAAGGTCGACGGCTACTGGAGGCGCGGCGTCGCCGGCCTCGACCACCACGCGCCGCTCGACCCGGACAACCCGGACGACTGAGGGCGGCTAGCCCTCCTCCACGAGCACCGCTGTGACATCGAGTCCGGGCAGCGCCGCCCGGCCGCCGAGCGCGGCGAGCTCGATGACTACGGCTGCGCCGACCACCGAGTTCCCACTGCGCTCGATGAGCCGGCGGGCGGCGGCGAGCGTCCCGCCGGTCGCCAGCACGTCGTCGACGATCAGGACCCGCCGCCCGGTGACGATCCCCTCGCGCAGCTGCAGCTCGGCAGTCCCGTACTCGAGCGCGTAGCTCTCCGAGAGTACGGGCGGAGGCAGCTTGCCCGGCTTGCGCAGCGGCAGCACGGCCGCGCCGGTCAGCACCCCGATCCCCGCGGCCAGCAGGAAGCCCCGTGCCTCCGCGCCCGCGACGGCGTCGAACTCGAACCGGGCAGCGAGCGCGTCGAGTACCGTCCGGAACGCGGGACCGTCCGCGAACAGCCCGGAGAGGTCGCGGAAGAGGATCCCGGCGCTCGGGAAGTCGGGAGTGTAGGTGGTGTGGTGGCGGACCACCTCGGCGGCGTCGGTCATCGCTCCTCCCGGCGTGTGCCCGGCAGGTCGCCCCGCAGCCAGGCGGCCGCGTCGGCCATCTGGCCGGGCGTGACGATGTGGCCGACGCCCGGGTAGACGCGCTGGACGGCGGAGGCGGGGAGCCAGTCCAGGAAGGCGGGCAGGAGGTCCTCGACCACGTCGTCGTCCTCGCCGCGGAGGACCAGCAGCGGCGGCGGGACGCGGTCGTCCGGCGGGGCGGCGGAGGGGGCGAAGCCGTCGATGACGACAGCGCCGATCACGCGCTCGGGGTGCCGGACAGCGAACTCGGCGACAGTCGCGCCGCCCTGCGAGAAGCCGACGAACGCGGCCCGTTCGACATCGAGGGAGTCGAGCCAGGCGACGAAGGCGCCGGTCAGGTCCGCGAGCGGGGCGTCGGGCAGCGGCCACTCGTCGGTGACCTGGAACCACTCGTACTTGTCACCGTGCGGCTGCGGCCCGCGGGGCGTCGCGACGACGGCGTCGAACGCTGAGGCGAACCCCGCGAGGGTGTCCTCGGTGCCGTAGCGGCCGTGCAGCAGGACCACGAGTCCGCGCCGGGCCAGCTCCGCCGCGCGCTCCCCCTCCGGCACGCTCCAGCGCACCGTCGTGGGGTCGATCCTCACCAACGCTGGAGGACGGGCTGCTGGTTCGCCCGCAGCTGCTGCTGTTCGCGCTGCCGGGCCTCATGCCGGAGCCGGCGCGCCTTGCCCGCCGTGAGGATCAGCACCGCGACGGCTCCGAGGAGCGCGCCCAGCGAGTTGGAGAGCACGTCCCGCGTGTCCGCGACACGGCTGGTGAAGACCAGCAGCTGGGCGA
>DATCMN010000513.1:0-2181 GCA_036563405.1 Naasia sp.
GCCCGCGCGCGCTGCTCGAAGCGCACCGTCTACCGCGCCATCCACAACGGCGAGCTGCGCACCGAGCAGCGCGGCCGCGTCGGCGCCCACCACCGCATCCACCGCGACGTCATCGACGCCTGGGTCCGCGGCGAGCTCGCCCAGCTCCGCCCCACCGGCTGACGCGCCACCAGAACGAGGAAGACCACCCGTGAAGATCACCCCCCGGCACCGTCGTAGCCCGCACCCCCTGATGCCGGCCGCCCTGCTGTTCGTCGCCGCCGCCCTGCTGTCCGCCGGCGTGCTGTTCGCGATGTTCGCGCTGCACAACAGGTACTCGCTCCTCGCGTTCGGAGCGTTGCTCATCGCGACGCTCGTCGCGGCCGCCGCCCAGCGCGAGGCGCTGGACCTGCTCGACGACCGCCGGTCCGCCGTGCGACGCATCCGGTCGGCCGTGGAGCACGCCGCCGTGCCGCCGCCGCCGCGCCCGGCCCGCCTGCGGGCCGTCACCGACGACACCGTGACCATGCCCGCCGTGCTCGGCCCGCCGCCGGACGGCGAGCTCGCCCGCCGCCTCGCCGGCTACCACCCCGGCGCGGCGTGATGACCCTGGAGCACCTCGACGGGGCCCCGTCGGTCGCCTACGTCAGCGAGGAACAGCACGTCGGGCTGGCCGAGCTCGGCCTCTACGTCGCCCGGATCAAGGCGAGCGGAGCGATCGGCGCCGTCCCCGTCGGCGCCCACCGCGTCGGGAACGTCGAGCTCGGCACGACCTTCATGTCCGTCCTCGTCGACCTGGAGTGGTCCGACGAGGGCGCCGCCTGCGCCGGCCGGCTCGACGTCGCCGAGCAGTTCACCGCCCCGCAGGTCGGCAACCAGATCCCCGCCGAGGCGCGCCCGCTCGCCCGCGAGTTCTGCGCTCGCTGCCCCGTGATCGTCGAGTGCGGCGCGGACGCCGACCGGCACCGCGCCCTCGGCCTCTGGGGTGGCGCCTACCGGGCTGGAGCGAAGCCCGGCACCTACAGCGTCACGCAGCTCGTGCCGCTGCCCGAGCCCGCGACGGCGGCCGTGCCGACCCCGGCCGCCGTCGCGACCACCACCACCGAGGAGCCCGCAGCATGACCAGTCCCGACCCGCGTGCCGCCGCCGAGCGGCTCGCGTACCTCACCGCGCTCGGCGACCTCGTCAAGGGCGAGGTCGCCCTCCAGCGCGAGGCCGTGAACGGCGTGCTCCGCCGGTCCGAGGCGCAGCCCGTGGAGCACCCCGTCACCGGCGCGATCCTCTGCCGCGTCCGGAAGTCCAACCCGAAGGCGACCACCACGGCCCGGATCACGGACCACGTCGCCCTCACCGAGTGGATCACCCGCGAGTACCCCGAGCGCATCCAGGTCCGCCCGGCCGTCTCCGAGAACACGGACGCCGTGCTCGCGGTGCTCGCCGAGCACGCCCCGCACCTCGTCGACCTCGTCACCACCGTCCCCGAGTGGGCCACCGACGAGATCGTCCGGAAGTCCGTCACCGCGGGCACCCCCTGCGGCCCGGACGGGCAGGCCGACGTCCCCGGCATCGCCGTCGAGACCCGCGAGGGCACGCCGTCCGTGTCGGTCGCCGACAAGGCACCCGACTTCCTCCTCCAGGTCGCCGAGCTCGCGACGTCGGGCCGCCTCACCCTCGACGGCACGCTCCGCGAGCTCCCCGCCGGCCCGGCCGCCGTCGACGCCGAGAGCGAGGCGGCATGAGCACCGCCGACGGCATCAACTGGCACGACGAGGAGACGCGCCGGTTCCTCACCGGCGGTGTCGCCCGTCCCGGCATGTGCGAGACGGACGCGCGCCGCGCGTTCTACGTCGACGAGGAGGGGCGCGACGAGCTCGGCATCATCCCCGTGCTCGTGACGGAGGACGTGCCCGGCTACCGCCCGATGATCGGCATGACGGCCGGGGGCACGTGGCACTGGGGCGAGACGCTCGACGAGGCCGAGGAGCTGTGCGACCTCGTCAACGCCGAGCTGTTCGGCCTCACCAGGGACGAGGCGTACGAGATCGTCGGGTCGAGCATGGTCGCCCAGGAGCGTGAGGCGTGAGCGCCCCGCCGATCCAGGGCGACGGCGCCGCCCTCGTCCCCCCGCCTGAGCAGCGCGCGACCGGCCCGGCGCAGGTGCCGATCCACGTCGCGCTGGCCGCGGCGATGGCGGACGTCCGG
>DATCMN010000521.1:0-6208 GCA_036563405.1 Naasia sp.
CCGGACGCGACGGCGATGCGGTCGGCCGGCAGACGGAGCACCTCGCCGATCACCTCGCTCATCCGGAGGCCGGAGCCGCGCTCGATGCCCTTCATGAGGCTCACGACTACCGCGTGCTCATCCAGGTGCTCGGCGACGTCCCTCAGGTTGCTGCGCAGCGCCTGGCTGGGGACGCTGAGGAACACCATGTCGGCGCCGGTGAGGGCGGCCTTGAGGCTCGCGGTGGCGCGCAGCGACCGCGGCAGGTTGATCCCCGCGAGGTAGTCGCTGTTGCGCTTCGCCGTGGTGATCTCCGCCGCCAGTTCCGGCCGGCGCGCCCAGAGGACGACGTCGGCGCCGCCGTCGGCGAGGATCTTGGCGAAGGTGGTCCCCCAGCTGCCGGCGCCCAGCACTGCGACGCGCGGACCCTGGACGAGGAAGGGGTCAGTCAAAGCGGCCCGTCTCGGTCTGCCCCTGCTTCTTCGGATCCCATCGTTCGGCGGGGGCGTCCTCGCCGCGGACGTCGGCGAGGAGGGCGGTGATCGCCGCCATCAGGTCCTCGGTGGCCGCAGTGAGCGTCGCCGCGTCGAGGGTGCCCCGCCGGTAGGCGGACAGGTCGACCGGGTCGCCGTACTTGATCGTGATGCGCGCCGGCGGGAACAGCCGCAGCTTCTTGCCGTACCGGGGCATCAGGTCCTGGGTTCCCCAGTGCGCGCACGGGATCAGCGGGATGTTCTGCTCGATCGCGAGCCGCACGGCGCCGCTCTTGCCGCGCATAGGCCACATGTCCGGGTCGCGGGTCAGCGAGCCCTCCGGGTAGACGATGATGCCCCGCCCGGAGTCGACGAGCGCCTCTGCTGCGTCGAGCGGGACGTGGCCGCGCGTGGTCCCTCCGCGCTCGACGGCGATCTGCCCGGTGCCACGCAGCACGGCGCCCACGCCGGGGACGCGGAACAGCGACGCCTTGGCGAGGAAGCGCGGCGCGCGGCCGATCCGCCACAGGGCATAGCCGACCACGATGGGGTCGACCTCGCTGTAGTGGTTGGGCGCGAGCACGAACGCACCCGTCGCCGGCACCTTGTCGGCGTCGACGAGCGTGATCCTCGTGACCAGGCGCAGGAATGGCACGACGATCCCGGCGATGGGCCAGAAAGCCGAGGGGGTGGTCTTCTCGGGCTTCCGTCGCACGCGACCATTATTCCGGTCCGGCCGCCCAGCGGCCGACGCCACCCCTAGTTCTCGACCTCGAAGCGCGCGCCGAGGGCGGTCAGCTTCTCGATGAAGTTCTCGTAGCCGCGGCTGATGATGCCGACGTTGCTCACGGTGGAGCGTCCTTCGGCGGTCAGCGCCGCGATGAGGTGCGAGAAGCCGCCCCGCAGGTCGGGGACGACGACGTCGGCGCCGTGCAGCGGGGTCGGGCCGACGATGACGGCGGCCTGCTCGAGCTCGCGGCGGGGCACCCGCCGGCCGAGCTCCTCGAGCCCTGTCTTGTGCACGGTGATGTCGGCGCCCATCTCGATGAGCGCGTCGGTGAAGCCGAAGCGGTTCTCGTACACGGTCTCGTGCACGACGCTGCGGCCCTCCGCCTGGGTGAGCGCGACGATGAGCGGCTGCTGCCAGTCGGTCATGAAGCCGGGGTGCACGTCGGTCTCGATCACGACCGGCTTGAGGGGCGTGCCCGGGTGGTAGAACCGGATGCCGTCCTCGTAGATGTCGAACTTGCCGCCGACCTTCCGGAACACGTTGAGGAAGGTCATCATGTGCTCCTGCTTCGCGCCGCCGACGAACACGTCGCCGCCGGTCGCGAGCGCCGCGGAGGCCCAGCTGGCCGCCTCGTTCCGGTCGAAGATCGCCCGGTGGGTGTAGCCCTCGAGCCGGTCGACGCCCTCGATGAGGATCACGCGGTTGGGCTCGACCGAGATGATCGCGCCCATCTTCTGCAGGATCGCGATCAGGTCCATGATCTCGGGCTCGATCGCGGCGTTGCGCAGCTCGGTGACGCCCTTCGCGCGCGTCGCGGTGAGCAGGACCTGCTCGGTCGCGCCGACGCTCGGGTAGGGCAGCTCGATCTGGGCGCCCTTCAGCCCGTTGGGCGCGGTGATGCGGATGCCGCTCGGCAGCTTGTCGACGACGGCGCCGAAGGTGCGCAGCGCGTCCAGGTGGAAGTCGATGGGCCGGTCGCCGATGCGGCAGCCGCCGAGGTCGGGAATGAACGCCTCGCCCAGCTGGTGCAGCAGCGGGCCGCAGAACAGGATCGGGATGCGGCTGGAGCCGGCGTGCGCGTCGATGTCCGCCATGTGCGCGGTGACGACGTTGGACGGGTCGAGGATGAGGTCGCCGGGCACGGCTCCCTCGGTCACCTTGACGCCGTGCACCTCCAGCAGGCCGCGGACCACGCGGACGTCGCTGATGCCGGGCACGTCGCGGAGGAGACTCGACGTGTCGCCCAGAAGCGAGGCGACCATGGCCTTGGTGGCGAGGTTCTTCGCGCCGCGCACCTCGATGCGTCCCCGGAGCGGCACTCCGCCTTCGACCGTGATGCGGTCGAAGGAAAGTCCCACGCTCTCTGCTGCCTTCTGGGCGTCCTTGACGAGACTGTTCACGGGATCCTTTACTCGGTCGGCCCGCCCGACCGCTAGCTGCGGGCCGGGAGGGTGGTGGGCAGCCAGCTCTCGCGGCGCCCCTCGAACTCGGCGATTCGCGCTTCGTCGCGCAAGGTCAAGGCGATGTCGTCCAGACCTTCGAGCAGCCTCCATCTGGTGTAGTCGTCGATGTCGAACGGCACACGGACGTCTCCGACGGAGGCATCCTTGGCAACCAGGTCGACGGTAACCGCTATTCCCGGCGCCGCGTCGACCGCCGCCCAGAGTTTCTCGAGATCCTCCTCGGTCACCACACCCGTCACAAGGCCCTGCTTGCCCGAGTTGCCGCGGAAGATGTCCGCGAAACGGGGGCTCAACACGACCTTGAACCCGAAATCGCGGAGGGCCCACACGGCGTGCTCACGGCTGGAGCCGGTTCCGAAGTCGGAGCCGGCCAGGAGGACGGAGGCGCCCTGGAACTCCGGCCGGTTGAGCACGAAGTCCGGGTCCTGACGCCAGGCGTAGAAGAGGGCGTCCTCGAAGCCGGTCTTGGTGACGCGCTTGAGGAAGACCGCCGGGATGATCTGGTCGGTGTCGACGTTGGCGCGCTTCAGCGGCGCGGCGATGCCGGTGTGGGTGGTGAACGCGTCCATCAGGCACCCGCCGCCGACGTCGCAGCTGCAGCCTGGGTCGCCGGGGTCTCCCGGCGGTCACGGTCGTCGCGCTCCAGATCCCACGGGCTCGACAGAGTGCCGCGGACGGCTGTCGCCGCGGCGACAAGCGGCGACACCAGGTGGGTGCGCCCGCCCTTGCCCTGGCGTCCCTCGAAGTTCCTGTTGCTCGTGGAGGCGCAGCGCTCCCCCGGCGCGAGCTGGTCGGGGTTCATCCCGAGGCACATGGAGCAGCCGGCGAAGCGCCACTCGGCGCCGAACTCCTCGAACACCTCGTGCAGCCCCTCCGCCTCCGCCTCGATCCGCACGCGCGCTGAGCCGGGCACCACCATGACGCGGACGCCCGGGGCCTTCGTGCGGCCCTTGATGACGGACGCGAAGGCCCGGAGGTCCTCGATCCGGCTGTTCGTGCAGGAGCCCATGAAGACCGCGTCGACCGGGATCTCCTTCATCGGCGTGCCCGGCCGCAGGTCCATGTACTCGACGGCGCGCTCCGCGGACGCGCGCTCGTTCGGGTCGAGGATCGTGCCCGGGTCCGGGACCCGCTCGGAGAGCGAGACGCCCTGGCCGGGGTTCGTGCCCCACGTGACGAAGGGCTCCAGCTCGTTCGCGTCGAGGAACACCTCGGCGTCGAAGACCGCGTCGTCCTCGGTCGCGAGGGTGTTCCAGTAGGCGACTGCCGCGTCCCAGTCGGCGCCCTGCGGCGCGTGCGGCCGGCCCTGCAGGTAGGCGTAGGTGGTCTCGTCCGGCGCCACCATGCCGGCGCGGGCGCCCGCCTCGATCGACATGTTGCAGATCGTCATGCGCCCCTCCATGGAGAGGGCGCGGATGGCGCTGCCGCGGTACTCGAGCACGTAGCCCTGCCCGCCGCCGGTGCCGATCTTGGCGATGACCGCCAGGATGATGTCCTTCGCCGTGACGCCGGGGCGGAGCTCGCCCTCGACGGTGATCGCCATGGTCTTGAACGGCTTGAGCGGCAGGGTCTGCGTGGCGAGGACGTGCTCGACCTCGCTGGTGCCGATGCCGAACGCCATTGCGCCGAACGCACCGTGAGTGGAGGTGTGCGAGTCGCCGCAGACGACGGTGATGCCCGGCATCGTCAGGCCGAGCTGGGGGCCGACGACGTGCACGATGCCCTGCTCGAGGTCGCCGAGCGAGTGCAGCCGGATGCCGAACTCCTCGGCGTTCCGCCGCAGCGTCTCGATCTGGGTGCGGCTGGTGAGGTCGGCGATCGGCTGGCCGATGTTGATCGTCGGCGTGTTGTGGTCCTCGGTGGCGATGGTGAGGTCCGGCCGGCGGACGGGCCGCCCGGCCATCCGGAGGCCGTCGAAGGCCTGCGGGCTCGTCACCTCGTGGACGAGGTGCAGATCGATGTACAGCAGGTCGGGTGCGCCGTCCTCGCCCTTGGTGACGAGGTGTGCGTCCCAGACCTTCTCGGCCAGAGTGCGGCCGCGCGTCGACGCGTCGGCGGAGGGGATGCTCATGAGGGTTTCTCCAGAACGAAGGGTGCCAGTCCGTGCAGACGAGGACTCCGCGGCGAGGGAGGACTGAAGAAGGGTCAGACCTCGCCGCGGCTGATAAGGAGCACCGGCCGGACGGGAAGCATTCGACGAGGATACCACCCGGCCGCGCCGGGGCTCCGGGCGGCGGATAGCATCGCGGGATGCCCAGCATCGCCCCGCCGACGCCCGCCGCTGCGCGGCGCGTACGGCTCGACGGTTGGGTGGATCCGGAGGCGGCCTTCCTCGCTCTCTTCCCGTCGGGCGACGCCTTCTGGCTGGACAGCGGCGTCGGCGCGACGGCGGGCCGCAGCTGGCTCGGCGGTGCGGCGGGCCCTCCCCTGCTGGCCGAGGACGGCGACCCCGGCGAGGTCCTCGCCCGGCTGGACGCCGAGCTGGCGGCCTTCCGCGCCCCGTCCTCCGGGGACGGTTTCGCCCTCGGCTGGGTGGGGTGGCTCGGCTACGAGGCCGGCGCCCGGCTCGTCGGCGCTCCGTCCGCCGAATCGCCCCTTCCCGACGCCGCGTGGCTGCGAGTCGACCGGGCCGTCGCCTTCGATCACGGGGAGCGCGCGGTCACGCTTCTCGTGGGCGCCGAGGCGGCCGACGGCGACGACTGGCTGCGGCGGACGGCCGACGCGCTCGACGCCCTCCGGGACGCCCCGCCGCCCCCTCCCCCGGGGCCGGTGACACCCGGGCGGCAGGCGCAGCTCCGTCACGACCGCTCCCGGTACCGGGCGCTCGTCGAGCTGTGCCGCGCGGCCATCCGGGAGGGCGACGCGTACCAGCTGTGCCTCACCAACCAGATCGCGGTGCCGGGCGCGCTCGACCCGGTCGAGGCCTACCGACGGCTCCGGCGCGGGAATCCGAGCCACCACGGCGGCTTCCTGCGGATCGGCGAGACCTCGCTGCTCAGTTCGTCGCCGGAGGTGTTCCTCGCCGCCGACCCGGACGGACACGTGTCCACCTCGCCGATCAAGGGCACCCGGCCGCGGAGCGCCGATCCGGATCTCGACGCCCGCCTCGCGCACGAGCTGGTCGCGAGCGACAAGGAGCGCGCCGAGAATCTGATGATCGTCGACCTCATGCGCAATGACCTCTCGCGGGTCGCCGAGTCGGGCTCGGTGGTGGTCGACCGGCTGTTCGAGGTGCAGAGCTACGCCAACGTGCACCAGCTGGTCAGCACCGTCACCGGGCGACTGAAGCCGGGCCTCTCACCGCTCGACGCGGTCCGCGCCTGCTTCCCGGCCGGCTCCATGACGGGTGCCCCGAAGCGCAGCGCGATGACCATCCTGGACGCTCTGGAGGACGGCCCGCGCGGCGTGTACTCGGGCGCGTTCGGCTACCTGGGCCGGGACGCCCGCCTCGACCTCGCGATGACGATCCGCTCGATCGTCGTCGGACCGGACGGGGCGACCATCGGCAGCGGCGGCGGGATCACCGCGCTGTCCGACCCCGACGCCGAGGTGGAGGAGATGCT